>JBEVMD010000059.1:0-5060 GCA_040508835.1 Duganella sp.
AGCCATCCATGGCTACCACGTGGCCGACGCCAGTGGTTTCGTGAAGCTCGATGCGATGGAAAACCCGTACCAGCTGCCCGAGCATCTGCTGCGCGAGCTGGGCGACCGGCTGGCGGCCGCCACCCTGAACCGCTACCCGGTGGCGTCGTACGACACCACCAAGCAAAAGATCCGCGCCACGCTCGGCGTACCCGAGGGTTACGACGTCATGCTCGGCAACGGCTCCGACGAACTGATCTCGATCCTGTGCATGGCCTGCGCGCAGCAGGACCGCCGCGCGGTGGTGCTGTCGCCCACGCCGTCGTTCGTGATGTACGCGCGCTCGGCGCAATATGCGGGCATGGATTTTATCGGCGTGCCGGTCACGGCGGACCTCACGCTCGACCTGCCGGCCATGCTGGCGGCCATCGAAGAACACCGGCCGGCGATCGTGTTCCTGTCGTACCCGAACAACCCCACCGGCAACCTGTTCGATGCTGACGATATTGTTGCCATCATCAAGGCGCTCGACGGTTTCGGCCTGGCCGTGGTGGACGAAGCGTACGAGCCGTTCGCCCAGCAGACCTTCATGGACCGCCTGCCGCAGTTCGACAACCTGGTCGTGATGCGCACGGTCTCGAAGCTGGGACTGGCCGGAATACGCCTCGGCTACATGTCGGCGGCGCCCGAGCTGCTCGCGCAGCTCGACAAAGTGCGGCCTCCTTACAACATCAACGTGCTCACGCAAACGGCGGCCGAATTCGCGCTCGACCACGTGGCGGTGCTGAACCAGCAAGCGACGGCATTGCGCGCCGCACGCGCCGATCTGACGGCTGCACTGGCCCGATTCCCGGGCGTGGAGGTTTTTCCATCGGCGGCGAATTTTATCCTGGTGCGCGTGCCCGCTGCCGACGATGTCCACGCCAAACTCCTGACTCACAAGGTTTTAATTAAAAATGTGAGTAAAATGCATAGCGTGCTGGCCAACTGTTTGCGCATCACGGTCAGCACCCCGGCAGAAAACGCCACCTTCCTCGATGCCTTCGGCGCATCGCTGGCAGCCTGAGTAACCTCGCGAGCCCCCTCATGAACCGCACTGCAGAAATCACCCGCAACACCAACGAGACGCAAGTTCGCGTCTCCATCAATCTCGACGGCACTGGCCGGCAAAAGCTGAACACCGGCGTGCCTTTCCTCGACCATATGCTCGACCAGATCGCCCGTCACGGCCTGTTCGACCTGGAAGTGGAAGCCACGGGCGACATCCATATCGACAACCACCACACGGTGGAAGACGTGGGCATCACGCTGGGCATGGCCGTGGCCAAGGCCATCGGCGACCGCAAGGGCATCGTCCGTTACGGCCACTCGTATGTGCCGCTGGACGAAGCGCTGTCGCGCGTGGTGCTGGACTTCTCGGGCCGGCCAGGCATCGAGTACCACATCCCGTTTACGCGCGCGCACATCGGCACGTTCGACGTCGACCTGACGCTGGAGTTTTTCCGCGGCTTCGTCAACCATGCGCTGGTCACCCTGCACATCGACAACCTGCGCGGCACCAACGCCCACCACCAGTGCGAGACCGTGTTCAAGGCCTTTGGCCGCGCGCTGCGCATGGCGTCCGAGCTCGATCCGCGCGCTGCCGGCACCATTCCGTCGACCAAGGGCACTCTGTAAGACTTCCTATCATGAAAAAAATCGTCGTAGTTGATTACGGTATGGGTAATCTGCGCTCGGTCGCGCAGGCCCTGCGTGCTGTCGCCCCTGACGCCAATGTGCTGATCTCGGGCGACGTGGCCGATATCGAGAGCGCGGACCGCATCGTGCTGCCAGGCCAGGGCGCCATGCCCGACTGCATGCGCAGCCTGCGCGAGTCCGGGGTGCAGGAAGCGCTGCTGGCCGCAAGCCGCAACAAGCCGCTGATGGGCGTGTGCATCGGCGAGCAGATGCTGTTCGATGGCAGCGAGGAGGGCGACGCCGCCGGCCTGGGCCTGTTGCCGGGCCGCGTGGTGCGCTTCCAGCTCGATGGCCAGCTGCAGCAAGATGGCTCGCGCTTCAAGGTGCCGCAAATGGGCTGGAACCAAGTCCATCAAAATGCGTCTCACCCCATGTGGGACGGCATTGCGGACAACAGCTATTTTTATTTCGTCCACAGCTATTTTGCGCAGCCGGAACAAGACGCGCACACCGTGGGCCAGACCGTGTATGGCGCGCCGTTCAGCTGCGCCGTCGCCCGTGATAATATTTTCGCCACACAGTTCCACCCGGAGAAGAGCGCCGCGGCGGGCCTGCAGCTGTACCGCAACTTCGTCCGCTGGAATCCTTAACCCTAACTTCATACCACCATCATGCTGCTCATTCCTGCCATCGACCTCAAAGACGGTCACTGCGTTCGCCTCAAACAGGGCGATATGGAACTTGCCACCGTTTTCTCGGAAAACCCGGCCGATATGGCCCTGCACTGGCTCAAGCAGGGCGCGCGCCGCCTGCATCTGGTCGACCTGAACGGCGCCTTTGCCGGCAAGCCGAAAAACGAAGGCGCGGTCAAGGCCATCCTCAAAGTGGTGCAGGAGTTTGCCGAGGAAAACGACCTCGATGAAATTCCCGTGCAACTGGGCGGCGGCATCCGCGACCTCGACACCATCGAGCGCTACCTCGACGCCGGCATCAGCTACGTCATCATCGGCACCGCCGCGGTCAAGGAACCGGGCTTCCTGCACGATGCGTGCGGCGCCTTCCCCGGCCATATCATCGTCGGACTCGACGCCAAGGATGGCAAGGTGGCAACCGATGGCTGGAGCAAGATGTCCGGTCACGAGGTGATCGACCTGGCGAAAAAATTCGAAGCGTATGGCGTGGAATCGATCATCTACACCGACATTGGCCGCGACGGCATGATGGGCGGCGTCAATATCGAGGCCACCGTCAAGCTGGCGCAAGCGGTCAAGATTCCCGTCATCGCTTCGGGCGGCCTGCACAACATCGGCGACGTGGAAGCGCTGTGCGCGGTGCAGGACGAAGGCATCGAGGGCGTGATCTGCGGCCGTTCGATTTACGAAGGCACGATCGACCTGGCTTCGGCGCAACTGCGCGCCGACGAACTCAGCGGCGACCTGCCCGACTACCCGGAAGATTAATCCATGCTTGCCAAACGCATCATTCCCTGCCTGGACGTGACCGATGGCCGCGTGGTCAAGGGCGTCAACTTCACCGAGCTGCGCGACGCCGGCGACCCGGTGGAAATCGCCCGCCGCTACGACGAGCAGGGCGCCGACGAACTGACCTTCCTCGACATTACCGCCACCAGCGACAACCGCGGCCTGATCCTGCACATCATCGAGGCGGTTGCTTCGCAGGTGTTCATTCCGCTCACCGTCGGTGGCGGCGTGCGCGAGGTGGCCGATGTGCGCCGCCTGCTCAACGCGGGCGCGGACAAGGTGAGCATGAACTCGTCGGCCGTGTCGAACCCGCAACTCGTGTTCGACGCTTCGCAAAAGCATGGCTCGCAATGCATCGTGGTGGCCATCGACGCCAAGCAGGTGTCTCCCGGCAAGTGGGAAGTGTTTACCCACGGCGGGCGCAAGGCCACCGGCATCGACGCCATCGAATGGGCCGTCAAAATGGAACAGCTGGGCGCCGGTGAAATCCTGCTCACCAGCATGGACCGCGACGGTACCAAGTCCGGCTTCGACCTGGGTCTGACCAGCAGCGTCTCGAATGCGATCGGCATCCCCGTGATTGCCTCGGGCGGCGTGGGCGGGCTGCAGGATCTGGCGGACGGCATCAAGCTGGGCAAGGCGGACGCCGTGCTGGCGGCCAGCATCTTCCACTATGGCCAGCACACGGTGCAGGAAGCCAAGCGGTTCATGGCCGAACAGGGCATTCCGATGCGCCTGGCTTAATGGAAACCGTGGAAACCCCGGAAAAACTCATGTCTACTACCCCAAGCAACAGCCTCAAAGCCAAATGGCTGAAAAAAATCCACTGGGACGAAAACGGCCTGGTGCCGGTCATCGCCCAGGAGGCCGGCAGTAACGACGTGCTGATGTTCGCCTGGATGAACCGCGACGCGCTGGCCAAAACGGTCGAGCTGGGCGAAGCCGTGTACTGGAGCCGCTCGCGCAAAAAACTGTGGCACAAGGGCGAGGAATCGGGCCACACGCAAAAAGTGCTGGAAATCCGCCTCGACTGCGACGAAGACGTGGTGCTGCTCAAGATCGAGCAGGCCGGCGGCATCGCCTGCCACACGGGCCGCCACTCGTGCTTCTACCAGAAGTTCGAAGGCGACGCCGAGGGCGGCGACTGGCATAACGCCGAGCCGGTCCTCAAGGACCCCGGCGAAATCTATTCCGACCGCCCGGCCCGCGCCAAGCCTAAAACGACTTAAATACAAGGTTAAACATGAGCACTATCCTGGACCGCCTGGCCGAGCTGATGGAATCGCGCAAGCTGGTCAACGGCGGCGACCCCGCCACGTCGTACGTCGCCAAGCTGTTTGCCAAGGGCGACGACGCCATCCTGAAAAAGATCGGCGAAGAAGCCACCGAAACCGTGATGGCCGCCAAGGACGCGCGGGTCTCGGGCGACGGCGACCAGGTGTTGTACGAAGTGGCCGACCTGTGGTTCCATACGCTGGTGCTGCTGGCGCAGTTCGACCTGAAGCCGCAGCAGGTGCTCGATGAACTGGCGCGCCGGGAGGGCGTATCGGGCATCGAAGAGAAAGCCGCCCGCGGCGAGAGCGTTTAAAAATGACCATGGCATCGTTGCAACGCCTTGCCGTGCTAACGCACTGTCTGCGGCGCTGCGCCTCGCCCTGCTCATTTTGAAACGCTCCCGCGGCGAGAGCGTTTAAAAATGACCATGGCGTCGTTGCAACGCCTTGCCGTGCTAACGCACTGTCTGCGGCGCTGCGCCTCGCCCTGCTCATTTTGAAACGCTCCCGCCGCGCGCGCCGCACAACTACTATTGGAGCCCCCGTGGACAACTGCCTGTTTTGCAAGATCGCTGAAAAACACATCCCCTCCACCGCCGTGTACGAGGACGACGAGCTGTATGCGTTCAAGGATATCCACCCGGCCGCC
>JBEVMD010000097.1:0-9835 GCA_040508835.1 Duganella sp.
AGCCATCATGCATCCTCAGATTACCGTCTCGTCGCTCGACATCGAACGCCTGGAAGCGTTGTTCGACGCCTTGCCCATCGCCACCGCCAATGCCAACGCCCGCCTGCTGGCGGAACTGGGCCGCGCCAGGGTCGTGGAGCCGGAGCAAATGCCACCGAACGTGGTCACCATGCGCTCGCAGGTGCGGTTCGACATCGAACAGCCACCGCAGCAACTGTGCCTGACCCTGGCGTACCCGAAAGACATGGCCGAACTCGATGACGGCATCTCGATCCTGACCCCGATCGGCACCGCGCTGCTGGGCCTGCAAGTGGGCGACCGCATCGACTGGCCGCTGGCCGACGGCCACCTGACCAGCCTGCGCATCCTCGACCTACCGTACCAGCCCGAACGCGCCGGCGCAGTCTTCCGCTGATCCGTGCCGGCGCAAGCGCCACCGCTTTGCGGCGGCATGCAACTCGGATATAGTAGGCACGCAGCACCACCTGTCCAGTCCTATTCTTTTTTGAGCGAGGCCACCATGAAAAAACTGTTCTTAGCCGTATGCATAGCCGGCCCGATGCTGGCGTTGGGCGGGGCGGTCGTTGCCGCCGAACCTACCGCCCAGCAAAGCAAGATGAAAACCTGCAATGCCGAAGCCACCGGCAAAAAAGGCGACGAACGCAAGGCGTTCATGAAGCAGTGCCTGAGCGCGACAGCGCCCGAGGTGGCCGCTCCCAAGCTCACCCAGCAGGACAAAATGAAAAAATGTAATACCGATGCGACCGGCAAGAAAGGCGACGAGCGCAAGACCTTCATGAAGGAATGCCTGAGCGCCAAGTAAGCGCACGGCCCGCACCACGGAAAACGCCATCCCGCGCCACCGGTCCGGGGTGACGCGGGGTGGCATATTGCATCGTGCGCCCCTTTCTGGAAAATTGCCAACCTGGCACAAAAATTGCTGCGAACATACTTTTTGTGATCGACCAAAAGTTATGAACGCAAACGCCAATCTGCGCGCCGACATGTTTTTACCCTACATGCCGGACGTCGCGCGCTGCGAGCTGTCGCTGCGCGAACTCAATCAAATGTGGCAACTTATCGAGTCGTCCGCCAAGATGAACTGCCCGCAGGAGGCGCGCCTGCTGCTGCCCGCCATGGTGGCCACACGCACCGGATTTGCGCACCTGGAGCAGGCGCTGATCGCCAATCTGGTGCAGGAAAAAGTGCGCCACGTGCTGGCCAACCTGGGCACGCAGGCGCGCTATGCGATCGACATCTTGGTGCGCAACCTGTTCGAGCGCACGGCCGACGTGGGCTTTCTGGCCACCGATGCCGACCTGTGCCGCTTCGTGGCCGGCGACGATGACGACCTCGACGCCGCGCGCCAGCGGCTCGCCGCCTACCGCGACAAGTACACCGTGTACGACGAAATCCTGCTGCTCGACCTGGAAGGCCGGGTATTGGTGCAGGCCGACATGGCCACGCCGGTGACCTGGAGCCGCGACCCGCTGCTGGCGCAAACCCTGGCCACCGACGGCTATCTCGAAACCTTCCGCGCCACCGACCTGCGGCCCGGCAAATCGCGCGCGCTCGTGTACTCGCACCGCATGCGCCATCCGCGCACGGGCGAGCCGGCCGGGGTGCTGTGCCTGTGCTTCAATTTCGAAGAGGAGATGGACGCCATCTTCGCGTCGTACCGCGATCCGTCGCAGCGCGCCAACATGCTGCTGCTCGACGCCCACGACCGCGTGATCAGCAGCGCCGATCCGCTGTGGATACCGGCCGGCGTGCAGGTGCCGGTCAACCCGGACGGCGCCGCGCGCCCGCTGATGTTCGGCGGACGCGAATACCTGGTGCGCACCTTCAGCTCCGACGGCTACCAGGGCTATCCCGGCCCCGTGGGCTGGAAGGCGCAACTGATGGTGCCGCTGGACCTGGCGTTCCGCCAGCACGGGGCCGACGCGCTGGGCGGCGTGGCCGAGCACCTGATCCAGGGCCTGCTGTCGCACGCGCAGGCATTCAGCCCGCCGCTGCACGAGTTGATGAGCTCTGTCACGCGCACCACCCGCACCATCGAGCGCATCGTCTGGAACGGCAAGGTCACCAGCGCCGCCAACGACCACGCGGCCGGCGCCGGGGTGAACAAGCTCAATACCATCCTCGACCAGATCACCGAGACCGGCGAACGCAGCGACGCGCTGTTTTCGCGCTCGATCCAGGATTTGTATCAGACCGTGCTGGCCGCTGGCATCAGCGAAGCGGAGCTGACGTCGCAACTGCTGGTCGATATGCTGGACCGCAACCTGTACGAACGCGCCAACGACTGCCGCTGGTGGGCGCTCACCGCCCAGCTGCGGCGCGGCCTCGCCCAGCCGTCGGGCGACGAAGCGGCCGCCATGGGCGCCGTGCTGGCGCACATCAACCGCCTGTACACGGTGTACGCGCGCCTGTTCGTGTACGACCGCAGCGGGCGCATCGTGGCCACCACGGGCGACCAGTCGGCGCTGGGCCGGCAGCTCGACGCCGAGACGCTCAGCCGCGTGTGCGCGCTGCGCAGCGACCTCGATCACTATGCCGAACCGTTTGCGCCGTCCGCCTTGTACGACGGCGCGGCCACTTTTATCTACCATGCGGCGATCCGCCATCCCGACCAGCAGGCGGCCATGGTGGGCGGCATCGGCATCGTGTTCGACGCCCGGCCCGAGCTGGTGAACATGCTGCACAGCGGCGTGGCCGCGCGCCGCAACATGCACGCGTACTTCATCACGCCCGACTGCCGCGTGCTGGCCAGCACCGATGCGCAGTACGCCACCGGCGATGTACTGGCGCTGCCCCCCGCCCTGCTGGCGGCGGCCGACGGCAGCAGGGGCAGCGGCTCGCTGATCATGGAGCACGGCGGCCAGTACGTGATTGCCGCGTGCACCCGCGCCGGCGGCTACCGCGAGTTTCGCGGCAACGCCGGCGTGGAGCAGCCGGTGCTGGCGGTCCTGCTGGAGTCCTTCGGCCCGGTGCGCGACGCCGCTGCACTGGCGGCGGCAGGCGCGCAGGCGGTGCGGGTGGAGCGCCTGGCCGACAGCGGTCCCGATTACGCGATTTTTTATGCGGGGCGCACGCTGATGGCGCTCAAGGCCGGCGCCATCCAGGAGGCGGTGCCGTTTGCCAGGGTGCAGCGGGCGGCAGGCGGCCATCCGGCGCGCCTCGGCATGCTCGATGCGGCGTTGACCGGTGGGCGCAACCATTTCGTGTGGGTGTTCGACCTGGCGCTGCTGGCCACCGGCCGCGCCGGCGACATCTCGGACAACAGCCAGGTGATGCTGGTGCGGATGGGCGCATCCACCATCGGCCTGCTGGTGGACGACCTGCACTCGGTGCAGCAGTTCGACGCGGCCGAGATGACGGCGTCGCCGCTGGAAACCTCGGGCACGGCGCTGGCGCCGCGCCTGATCAAGGCCAATCGCGGCAATTTGCTGATCCAGGAGATCGACCTCGATCGCCTGTTCGCCCGTTTATTTTCCCGGCAAACCGCCTAGCCCTGACCCGTGACGCTGGCGATACAGCGTCAGCGTGGCCAGCAGCCCGCACACGGCGGCAAACGTGAGCCACCAGCCCGGCGCGCTCTTGTCGCCGGTGGCCTCGATCAGGCCCGTGGCCACGGCCGGCGTAAAGCCGCCGAAGAGGGCAGTGGCCAGGCTGTAAGCCAGCGAGAAGCCCACCGTGCGCACTTCCACCGGCATCACTTCGGTGAGCGCCACCACCATGGCGCCGTTGTAGCTGGCGTACAGGAACGACAACCATAGCTCCACTTCCAGCATGCGCGTAAAACTGGGCGCCTGCACCAGCCAGTGCAGCGCCGGCCAGGCCGTCAGGATCGCCAGCACGGTGCAGCCGATCAGCAAGGGACGGCGGCCAATGCGGTCCGACAGGCTGCCCATCACGGGCAGCCAGACGAAGTTGGAGACGCCCACGCACAGCGTCACCAGCAGCGCCGCGCTGGTCGTCAGGTGCAGCACCGACTTGCCGAACGTGGGCGTGTACACGGTGATCAGGTAGAACGACACGGTGGTCATCGACACCAGCATCATGCCCGCGATGACCAGGCGCCAGTTGGCGGCCATCGAGCGGAAAATCTCTTTCAATTCCGGGCGGTGCTTGCGGGCCTTGAACTCCTCGGTCTCCTGCAGCGAGCGGCGGATCACGAACAGCACCGGCACGATCATGCAGCCGACAAAGAACGGCAGGCGCCAGCCCCACTCGGTCACTTGCGCGGGCGCCATCAGCTGGTTCAGGCCGAAGCCCAGCGCGGCAGCCACCACGATGGCCACCTGCTGGCTGGCCGACTGCCAGCTCACATAAAACCCCTTGCGGCCCGGGGTGGCCATTTCGGCCAGGTACACGGACACGCCGCCCAGTTCCACGCCGGCCGAAAAGCCCTGCAGCAGGCGCCCGGTCAGTACCAGCAGCGGCGCCAGGTAGCCGATGGTGGCGTAACCGGGCACGCAGGCGATCAGCAGCGTGCCGGCCGCCATCAGCGCCAGCGTGACGATCAGGCCCTTGCGGCGGCCCACGCGGTCGACATAGGCGCCGAGGATGATGGCGCCCAGGGGCCGCATCAAAAAGCCGGCGCCAAAGGTCATGAAGGTCATCATCAGCGACGCCACGTCGTCGCCGGCCGGGAAGAAGGCGGCGGCAATGGCGTTGGCGTAAAAGCCGAACAGGAAGAAGTCGAACATCTCCATGAAGTTGCCGCTGACGACGCGGAACACGGTGCCGGCGCGCGAGGGTACGGGCGGAACGGCGGGTGGGACGGCGGGTGGGACGGAAATCCCGGAAGGAATGGCGGACATGGCTACCTCGTAAATTGGCGCATCGGTGCGAGTCCCATTATCGATTTATTCATTAGTAAAGTAAATCAGTAGTATCCCTGCCGGATGGGCTGGATGGCCTGGATAGCCTGGATGGCACGGTTTGCGTGTCCTCACTGCAACGATGTGGATTTTTTTTGCCATCGCGCGCAAATTTGTCGCCGCCGTGGGCGCGCCTCAGTAAAATCAATCTTGTCAAAAACAGTAATTCGAAAAGGAATTCCATGCGCCGCCTTCTGCTCGCCGCCATCGTGGCTGCCGCCCTGCCCCTGACCACCGTGTCCGTGACCGCCGCCGAATCCGTGCGCACGGTGGCGCCGTTCATCGCCGTCAACGCCAAGGGCGCGTTTGCCATGACCATCGAGGCGGGCAGGACGCAGTCGGTCAAGGTCAGCGGCGACGACGCGTTCGTGGGCGCGCTGACCACCGAGGTGGTGGACAACGAATTGCAGATCAACGTCAAGGGCAGCCAGAAGTCGAGCAAGGGCGATCCGCGCGTGACCATCACGCTGCCGTCGCTGAGCCGGGTGAAGGTGGAAGGCGCGGGGCAAACCGCGATCACCGGCGTGGCCAGCGACCGCCTGGACCTGAGCTACCTGGGCGCCGGCCAGCTCACCGCCGCCGGCAAGGTGAAATACCTGCGGCTCAACGCCAAGGGCGTGGGCGAGGTGGACACCAAGGACCTGCACGCGGACCGGGTGGACGTCAATTTCAATGGCGTGGGCAACGTCAGCGTGTACGCCACCGACACCGTCAACGCCGTGGCCAAGGGCATGGGATCGCTCACGTATTACGGCAAGCCGAAAACCGTCAACAAGTCGGTGTCGGGCATCGGCACCGTCAGCGCCGGCGACTGATGCCGGCGCCAGCAGGTTACTGCACGATCGTGATGCGCTTGCCGCTGACGGTGCGCTGGGCCGGATTGCCGTAGACGGTAATGCTGCCGGAGCCGTTGCTGCCGGCCACCAGCGCGCCGCTGGCGGACGCCGTGATGCTGCCGGAGCCGTTGGTGGTCAGTTCGGCCACGCGACTGGTGAGCTGGCCCAGGTCCACGCTGCCCGAACCGCTCAGGCGCGCCTGCAAGCGGTCCACGCTGCCGCTGGCGCTGGCGCCTCCGGAACCGCGCAAGTCGAGCGTGAGCGTTTCGCCCTGCAGCCGGCCCAGGCGCAGGCGCCCGGAGCCGTTCAATGCCGCCTCGGTGGCGCCGCTCTGCAGGCCCGTCGCGTCCAGTCCTCCCGAACCATTGAGCCGCGCCGTGAAGCGGTCGACGCGCCCGGCCACGTCCACGCTGCGCGAACCGTTCAGGTTCAGATCGAGGTCGCCGCCGTTCAGCCCCGTGACGTCGAGCCGCCCGGAGCCGTTGGCGGCCAGCTTGCGCAGGCGCGGCGTGGTGACCGTCACCCGCAGCGGGTTCATGGAACGCATGCTGCCTTCGGCGCGGATGCGCAGCGCGCCGCCGCTGGCGTCGGTGTACAGCAGCGGCAGCAGGTTGCTGTCGCCTTCCACCTTGACCGATGGCGCCTCGCCCACGCGCACGATCACGTGCATCGGGCCGCTGATGTCGATGTCGTCCACCGCGGTGGCGACGGCGCGCTGTTCGACCACCACGTTGCCATTGCCCTGCACCGCATCGCTGCTGAAGGCGGAATGCATTTTGACGTTGCCATCTTCGGGCACGACGATGACGGCGCAACCCGCGGCCAGGGTGATTGAAGCGAGCGTGGCTAAAACGATGGCGGTGCGGCGCATGGTGGATGTCCTTGAGTGAGTGGTGTTGCCACTATAGCCAGCGCCGCCCCGCCGCACCCTGTTCATGCGACGAACGGCAGAATCGGCGGCATGAATGGCGCGGGGACAGTGCTACCATGGCGGCCATGAACGATCCCACGCCCCCCGATCCAGCGCCGGACGACAGCCTGGCCCACCTGCGCGCCCTCACCCGCCAGTTCGCCCGCGCGCGCAACTGGGAGCCTTTCCACACGCCCAAGAACCTGGCCATGGCGCTGTCGGTGGAAGTGGCCGAACTGGTGGAGCACTTCCAGTGGCTGCCCACCGGCGTCGACGCCGAACTCGATGACGCCGCGCGCACCGGCATCCGCCACGAGCTGGCCGACGTGCTGCTCTACCTGGTGCAGCTGGCCGACAAGACGGGCGTGGACCTGCATGCGGCCGCGCTGGAAAAGATGGCGCTCAACGCCGTCAAGTACCCGCCCGCATCCTAGTCGCCTTGCAAGGTCTCGAATTCGATGACCTGGGCCTCGAGAGCCGTGGCCAGCGCCCGGTCATGGCTGGACACGAACACCACGGCCCCCGCACTCTTTTCCCGCAGCACGTCGACCAGCACCGCATGGGCGTCCACATCGAGCCCGTTCGACGGTTCGTCGAGCAGCAGCACGGCCGGCTCGCCGATCCATGCCGCGGCCAGCATCAGTTTTTTCTGCGTGCCCAGCGACATGTCGCCGCACCGCGTGCCCAGGTGCCGGTCCAGGCCGAAGCGTTCCACGATGGCGAGCACCTGCGCGGAGACCGTGCAGCGCTTGGCGTGCGCCACGAACGCCAGCAGTTCGCGGCCGGTGATGAACGGATAGACGGGCGATTCGTCCGGCGCGTACGCCAGGCGCAGCTTGGCCGCCACCGGTTCCGTATGCAGCGGATGGCCGTCGATCCACACGGCGCCGCTGTCGGCCGGCGCAGCGCCGGCCAGCACGCGCAGCAGCGTCGACTTGCCCACGCCGTTGGGGCCGCGCAGCACGAACGCGCCCGGCTGGCAGGCGAGATTCAGCGAGCGCAACACCTGCCGTGCACCGTACGATTTGCACAAACCTTCAAAGCGCAGCATGGAGAATCCTCAATTCAAATCAGGGCAGATACTTGATCACTGCGGCGATCCACAGCCCGGTCATTACGGTCCCCAGGACCACGGCATGGCGTTCGGTGTACCGCTGCGGCACGGACAGTGCGCACAGCAGCAACGATGCGGCGATGATTGCAGCGAGTCCCCGCACCGGCGTGGCGGCGCCCATGCACCACGCGGCTGCGGCAAGCACCACGAAAAACGGCAGGCAGAACGCCACCACGGCCGCCAGGTCGAACATCCTCCACCAGCGCGGCGCCAGCGGCAGCGCAGCGGTGTACGCGGCGCTGGCGCAATGGGTCAGGTCCAGGGAGCGGAACATGCCGCTGACGACCAGCGCCACCAGGCCTTGCGCCATCAGGACGGTCGGGAAACTGCGCGCATCGCCGTCGAAGATACGCACCAGGCTCCATGCCACCGCCGTGATGGCGCCCGCAATCAGCGCCTTGCCGGTCAACTCGTTGCGGCGTTCGCGCAGCAGGATGGCCAGCGACAGCCGCATGGGTCCAAACGAACCTGTCGCAGAGCTCCGCCTGTGCGGGCGGTTCAGTCTCCCCGGCATCCGCGCGGGCAGGCGGAGAGCCGGCTTGCCCGGCGCTGGCCAGGGACCAGGCCAGGACACCAGCCACAGCGCCGCCACCGCCGCCATGCCCACCAGCAGGTCGATCGCCAGCGCGGCGCGCGTATCGAAACCGCACGCCATCATGCAGCACGCCAGCGCCACCGGCAGCAGGCCGTTAAAGCGTTTTTCCAGCACCGCCATCTGCGTGACCAGCGCCAGCAGCATGACGTCGCCCAGCAGCAGCGCATGGGCCGCCGGGTCGCCATGGGCGATGGTCACCGCCAGCGCGCCGCCCACCAGCAGCAACAGCGGTCCATCGGCCACCAGCAGCACGGCAAGGGTCACGCGGCGCAGCTGACGCGCACCGAACGGCAGCGAGCCCGCAAACGCCATGAAGGCGCCGCCCTCGATCTGCACGCGCTGCATGCCGGCCCACAGTGCGGCAAAGCCCAGCAGCGCCGCCAGGTAGCCAGCGCGCCATATGGCGCCATGCTCCGGCGCCAGCAGCATGAGCAGCGGGTGCGTCATGATCCTGATATTGCCAGACGCCGACGTGGCGGCGGATGTGCCCAGGCCGATAATGAGCGCCACGGCCTGCCAGCGCCGCAGCAGCAGCCGCGCGGTGGCAACGGCAAACCACCGCAGGCGGTAGCGCAGCAAGGAGGCAGCGAAAATGGCCGTCTCCCCGAGCGTCAGTTGCCGGCGGCGGCGTTGGCAGTGCTCAGTCCCAGCGCCTTGCGGATCTCGGCCGAGACGATGGTCCAGGCGGGTGACGTGGCGGCCACTTCGTCGTAGTGGCTGGCGCCGGGCAGCACGATCACCTCGGCCGCATCGCCGGCTGCCGTGGCGCGGCGCGCATAGTCCCGGCCCGCGCGCGGCGGCGAGATGGTGTCCACTTCACCGTGGATCAGCACCGTGCGCACGCCGGACGGCAGCAGTTCGGCCGGCGAGGTATCGGCATAGATGTCGGGACGCTCAGGGCTGGCGGTGCCGGCAAGCTGCGCGCTGCTGCGGTCGCAGCTGCTCTTGATCAGCGCCGCCTCGTTGCGCAGGTCGGCCAGGCCCCCCAGCGAAATCACCACCGGCACCGGCAGCGGATCGGCCACGTACAGCGGACTGCCATGGGGCAGGCGCGCGCGCGAACCCGCCCACTGCGCCAGGTGGCCGCCGGCCGAATGCCCCACCAGCACGATGCGCGACAGGTCGAGCCGGTATTGCGGCGCCAGCGTGCGCAGGCGGTCCATGGCAGTGGCCACGTCCTGGTACATGCCGGGATAGCCGCCACCCTCCTCGTCGTACCGGCGGTATTCGATGTTCCACACGGCGACGCCCTGCGCGGCCAGCGCACCGGCCATGTTGCGCATCTGGGTGATGCCGCCGAATTCCCTGGTCCAGCAGCCGCCATGCACGATCACGGCCACCGGGTGCGGTGCTGCTCCCGCAGGCAGAAACAGCTCGCCGAACTGCGACGGCGCCGCGCCATACGCCACGTGCGCGGCCGGCGCAGGACCGGTCAACGCCAGGTAGGCGTCCAGCGGCATCGGGCTGGTGACGGTGGCTGCGGCCAGCAGCGTG
>JBEVMD010000108.1:0-3988 GCA_040508835.1 Duganella sp.
CCCGGCCCGTCGTCGTCGATCTCCAGCCGCGCATGGCCATCGCTCCGACGTACGCGCACCTGCGCGCGCTTGCCGTATTTGACCGCATTGCCGATCAAGTTGCCGACCACGCGCCGCAGCGCCAGCGGATCGCCGTCGAGCATCACGCTGTCGCCGGCTTCCAGGACGACGTCCTGGCCGATGTCGGCCGCGTCGTCGACCACGCTTTCCACCAGCAGCTGGAAATCCAGGCGCTCGCGCGGACCGCTCCGCGACTGGTCGCGCAGGAACTCAAGCGCGGCGGTGATCATGTGCTTCATCTCGTCGATGTCCGCCGCGGCGCGTTCGCGCAGCGGAGAGTCGATGTCGTTGAGGCGGAAGGCCAGCCGCGCCAACGGCGTGCGCAGGTCATGGGCGATGGCGCCGACCATGTGCGTGCGTTCGGCCACCATGCGGCTCAGGCGTGACTGCATCGCATTGAACGAATCGGTGGCCTGCAGGATCTCGGCCGGGCCACTGCGTTCAAGCGGCGGAGAATCCGGGTCGCGGCCAAGGCGGTCGGCTGCCGCGGCAAACTCCCGGATCGGAGCCGAGAGTGCGCGTGAAAACCACCATGCCAGTGGCAGCATCAGCAGCAGGCCCAGCGCGAACAGCACGCCGAGCTGCACCTTGAAGGCATTGGACAAGGTCAGGCCGTTGTAGCGCACCACGCGCCAACTGCCATCTGGTTGCAGGGCGCCGGCAATGAAGCCATTGGCCACGATCTCGCGAGGACCGAATCCGAATCCGCGCGTATTGCCAAAAGGATCGCCGCTGTTATTCGGCGGCGGCATCATCTGATCTAGTTGCCTGAAGCCCGACCCGGCCGGTGGGCTGCCACCGGACGAGGTCGCGCGCGCGGACGCGTTGGCGCCGTCGGGCTCGACATTGGGCATCTGCCGCACCCACGGCGGGCCATTGCGCGGACGCGGCGGCATCATGCCCAGGCCGTCGCTCATGCCCTCGTCGAGCAGCTCGCGATGCTTGGCGCGGAAGAAATGCACCTGGCTGGTCGGCTGGCGCATCCACTGGGCCAGGATCGCTCGCATGCGCGGATCTTCCACCGTCATCGCGCCGGCACCTTGCGGCGCCCTGGGCTCGTCGGTGACCGAGACTTCCTTGTTGGATGCCGGCATGCGCGTGGACAGCAGCGCGACCACTTCCGGCAGATCCATCGGGCGGTTCCACACCGGCGTGCGCATGAACAGCAGCGCCAGGCCGATGCACTGTGCCAGGACCAGCGCTGCTGCCAGCAGCACGAAGGTCCTGGTGAAGATCGAGCGGCCGGAGCGGCCTCCGGCCGCGTCGGTCATAGGCGAGTGACGGCCGGCAGCAGCATGTAGCCTTCGTTGCGCACCGTGCGGATCAGTTCGGCATGGCCCCGGCCGTTGATCTTGCGGCGCAGGCGGCTGACCTGGCTGTCGATGGCGCGGTCGAAGACCTCGGTGCCGCGGCCGCGGGCCAGATCCAGCAGCTGGTCACGGCTGAGCACGCGCTGCGGGTGTTCGACGAAGGTCCTCAGCAGCGAGAACTCGCCATCGGACAAGGTGATGTAGTTGCCACCCGGATCGCGCAGGTCGCGGCGCACGGCATCCAGGCGCCAACCGCCGAATTCATACTGGCTGCCACGGACTTCCGGCGCGGCACCGAAGGCTTTCTGTCGACGGAGCAGGGCGCGCACGCGGGCGAGCAGTTCACGGGGATTGCAGGGCTTGGCCAGGTAGTCGTCGGCGCCCACTTCCAGGCCGACGATACGGTCGGTGTCGTTGCCCAGCGCGCTGAGCATCAGCACGGCCGGACCATTGCCGGAGTTCAGGCGGCGCGCCACGCTCAGGCCATCTTCGCCCGGCATCATCACATCGAGGATGATCAGGTCGGGGCGGCCCTGTTCGAGGATCTCCCACATGTCCTTGGCGTTTTCCGCCTCGTCCACGACATAGCCGTGGCCGATCAGGAAATCGACGGTGAGGCGGCGCAAATCCGGGTCGTCATCGACCACAAGAATGCGGAATTCGGGTTCCATATCGGCGAGGATGGCGTTCATGGCGGCAAGAAATAGCCCGTGAGTGTAGGCATCGTTTGTCAAGTTGACAAAAATGTCGACACAAAGGCCTGGAGATTCAGCCTTCCGCAGGGCGTCGCTACATGTCGCACCCTGTCACCAGATGGCAATCGCCTGCCATC
This sequence comes from Duganella sp., assembly GCA_040508835.1. Taxonomy (GTDB): domain Bacteria; phylum Pseudomonadota; class Gammaproteobacteria; order Burkholderiales; family Burkholderiaceae_D; genus Rugamonas. The sequence goes on from JBEVMD010000108.1 coordinate 2,203, forward strand.
TCATCCCGCCAAGTTATGCGCGGGTTTCCACGTGGGCGCTGCTGGCAGCGCCACCGGGCGACCTTCGGCGCAGATCCTCCCGGCATGAGCGCTGCGTCGGTGCGGCCGTACGTCCGGCGCGGCCGGTGGGGATTGGCCGATGCCACATCGAGGCGGTGCATGACCGCGGGGGCGCGTCATGGACATACAAGGGGAAAGGCGGTGTCTGCACCGCCAATGGCTGGCAACGCCGGGACATTGGGGCTTGCCAGTCTGTCGTGGTCTCGTCGCGCGCCGTAGCACGTGCGTGGCCGAGCCGACGTCCGGCTTTTCGCCGGACGCGTGGGGAGTACGCATTGTTCAACCACGGCGTGGCCGATAAGGCTGCGTCGCAACAGGAGCCGGCAGGTCTTGCATGCAGCAGCGTGCCACCGCCAAGGAGATTCGATATGCCTTTTGACCGCACCCATCGCCTCGCGGCTGCAACGCTGGTCGCCTTGCTGTCCGCAGGCGCGACCTGGGCGGCTACGCCGCCCGTGACCGCCGATACACCCCCCGCCGATGCGCCACCGCCGCCCGGCCCACCGCCGCCGCAAGATCCCAAGTTCACCGCGGCGCTGGACGCCTGCGCCGCCGAGCAGGGTCTGCCGCCACCGCCCAGGCCCGGCACGCGTCCCGATGACGCGCCGCCACAAGGCCAGCGGCCCGACCACGCCAAGTTCGAGGCCTGCATGACTGCCAAGGGCTTCAAACGACCGCCGCATCCGCCAGGCGACCATCGCGGCCCGCCCGGTCCGCCGCCGGAAGGCGATGCCGACGGCGGTGGCAGCGCCAACTGATCATGACGTGATGGCCGACGTCTCCGACGACGGCAGCGACCCGCATGTGCATCGCACCTGCGGGTCTTTTTTTTTGCCCGGCGATCCGGGATGCGGCTGCGCGGACTTGCGGTGGAGTGGGGATGGCGTGGATACTAGCCCCCAGTATCCAGGCGACCACTTCCGTGCCGCACTCTCCCGACGAAAAGAAGCGCGTCCTGACCAGGCTGCGCCGCATCCGCGGCCAGACCGAGGCGCTGGAACGCGCGCTGGAAGCCGGCGCCGACTGTGGCCCGGTGCTGCAGCAGATCGCGGCCATCCGCGGCGCCGTCAACGGACTGATGTCCGAGGTGATGGAAGCCCACATCCGCGAAGCCTTCGGCCAGCCCGCCAGCGACGACCTCCAGCGCGAAGCGCGCGTGGCGGAGATGACCGGACTGGTTCGTTCGTATCTCAAGTAAGGCGCGCTTGCTTGAGCGCGCTGTTCCCGTTTTCTTCTGACCTCAAGGAATGCCCATGAAATCCCGTGCCGCCGTTGCGTTTGGCCCCGGCCAGCCGCTCAAGATCGTCGAGATCGACGTCGCCCCGCCCAAGGCCGGCGAAGTGCTGGTCAGGATCACCCATACCGGCGTGTGCCACACCGATGCCTTCACCCTGAGTGGCGACGATCCGGAAGGTCTGTTCCCGGCCGTTCTGGGTCACGAAGGCGCCGGCATCGTGGTCGAGGTGGGCGAAGGCGTGACCGGCGTGGCGCCGGGTGATCACGTGATCCCGCTGTACACCGCCGAATGCGGCAAGTGCCTGTTCTGCACCTCGGGCAAGACCAACCTGTGCACCGCCGTGCGCGCCACCCAGGGCAAGGGCGTTATGCCCGACGGCACCACGCGCTTTTCCTACAACGGCGAGCCGATCTACCACTACATGGGCTGCTCGACCTTCAGCGAGTACACCGTGGTGGCCGAAGTCTCGCTGGCCAAGATCAACCCGGA
>JBEVMD010000133.1:0-3412 GCA_040508835.1 Duganella sp.
CGGTCACCAGCGCCACGTGGCGGCCGGCGTCCTGCAGGTTGGCCAGCGCCGGGGTCAACGCGTGCAGTTCCGGCATGCCGTTGGCGCGCGGGCCCTGGAAGCGCAGCACGGCGACGAAATCGCGGTCGAGCTGGCCGGCTTTATACGCTTCCATGAAATCTTCCTGCGAATTGAATACCAGCGCCGGCGCTTCCACGGTCTGGTGCTCGGGCTTGACGGCCGACACTTTCATCACGGCGCGGCCCAGGTTGCCCTTGACCAGCACGGTGCCGCCGTCCGGCGAAAACGGCGCGGTGATCTTGCGCAGCACCGCTTCGTCGCCCGACTGTTCCGGCGCCGGTTTCCAGACCACGCCCTGGCCACCCTCGCCCAGGAACGGCTCCGAGCAGTGCGCGCGCAAGCCCTTGCCGAGGATGGTGGTGACGTCGTCGTGCAGCAGGCCGCCGTCGAGCAGTTCGCGGATGACAAAGCCCGTGCCGCCGGCCGCGTGGAAGTGGTTGACGTCGGCATTGCCGTTCGGGTAGATGCGGGTGAGCAGCGGCACGGCTTTCGACAGTTCGTCGAAATCGTCCCAGTCGATCACGATGCCGGCGGCCTTGGCAATGGCCACCAGGTGCAGCGTGTGGTTGGTGGAGCCGCCGGTGGTCAGCAGCGCGACGATCGCGTTGACAATCGATTTTTCATCGACCACGTGGCCGACCGGCAGGTATTCGTCCGACTGCGCGCTGATCACGGCCGCGCGACGGGCGGCCGCCTTGGTCAGTTCGGCGCGCAGCGGCGTGTTCGGGGTGATGAAGGCGGCGCCCGGCAGGTGCAGGCCCATCACCTCCATCAGCATCTGGTTGCTGTTGGCAGTGCCGTAGAAAGTACAGGTGCCGGCGCCGTGGTACGACTGCGACTCGCCTTCCAGCAGTTCGGCGCGGCCGACCTTGCCTTGCGCGTACAGCTGGCGGATCTTGGCTTTCTCGGAATTGGACAGGCCCGTGGTCATGGGACCGGCCGGCACGAACACGGCCGGCAAGTGGCCGAAGTGCAGCGCGCCGATCAGCAGGCCCGGCACGATCTTGTCGCACACGCCCAGGTACACGGCCGAGTCGAACATATTGTGCGACAGGGCAATCGCGGTGGACATGGCAATCGCGTCGCGCGAGAACAGCGACAATTCCATGCCGGGCTGGCCCTGGGTGACGCCATCGCACATGGCGGGCGTGCCGCCGGCAAATTGCGCCACGGCGCCCACTTCGCGCACGGCGTCCTTGATCAGCGCCGGGAAGCCTTCGAACGGCTGGTGCGCGGACAGCATGTCGTTATAGGCCGAGACGATCGCCACCGACGGTTTTTTCAGTTCCTTGAGCGACAGCTTGTCGTTGGCGGGGAAGGCAGCAAAGCCATGGGCCAGGTTGGTACAGGCCAGGGTGCCGCGCTGCACGCCCTTCACGCGCGCTGCCTCCAGGTGGGCGAGATAAGCGCCGCGCGAAGGTTTGCTACGCTCGATGATGCGCGCGGTGACGGTTTCCAGAGCGGGATGCACGGCCATGTTTGTTCCTCTTCAGTGAATTTTATGAAATTTTACTACAAAATGGCGCAGCCAACGATTTTTCGCTGATTTTTACTCATGTTGCTAGCTGTTTACGTGTCTGTGGCTGGCGACTTAAATGGCAGAAAAACCGTGTTTCGCACCTCTTTAAATTCCATAATTTCAACAGAGTCGTAGTGAATTTACCGCCTTTTCCTGTATTATTCAGCCATCTTATTCTTTCTTCCATCCGACGCCCAACACTATGCGCCAGCCTGCCCTTACCTCGACCGCCAGCTACCAAGCTTTGCAAGCCCATGCCGCCGATGCCCGTCAGTGGCAGATGCGCGACCTGTTTGCCGCCAACCCGCAGCGCTTTCCGCAACTGACGGTGGACGCCGCCGGCCTGTTCCTCGACTATTCGAAGAACCGCCTCGACGCCCGCACCATCGCACTGCTGACCGACCTGGCGCGCGAGCGCGGCGTCGACACCCAACGCGATGCCATGCTGCGTGGCGATAAGATTAATCTTACCGAACATCGGGCCGTGCTGCACACCGCATTGCGTTTGCCGCGCGGAAAAACCCTGACCGTGGACGGCCAGGAAGTCGTGGCTGACGTGCACGCCGTGCTCGACCAGGTGAAAGCCTTTACCGACCAGGTGCGCAGCGGCGCCTGGCTCGGTTACACCGGCAAGCCGATCACGGACATCGTCAACATCGGCATCGGCGGCTCGGACCTGGGCCCGAAAATGGCGGTGCTGGCGCTGCGCTCGTTCGCCCACCCGCGCCTGAAAATGCATTTCGTCTCCAACGTCGACGGTCACGACATGGACGCCGCGCTGGCGCTGGTCAACCCGGAAACCACGCTGTTCATCATCGCGTCCAAAACCTTTACCACGGCCGAGACCATGCTCAACGCCGGTACCGCGCGCGCCTGGTTCCTGCAAAGCGCCACCGAGGCGGACCTGGCCCGCCATTTTGTCGCCGTGTCCACCAACATCGAGTCGGTCAAAAAATTCGGCATCGATCCGGCCAATATGTTCCCGTTCTGGGACTGGGTGGGCGGCCGGTATTCGGTGTGGTCGGCCATCGGCCTGTCGCTGGCGCTGTCGGTGGGCTTCGGCTACTTCAGCGACTTTCTGGCCGGCGCGCACGCCATGGACGAACACTTCCGCGAGGCGCCGCTGGACCAGAACATGCCGGTGCTGCTGGCCATGGTCGGTTTCTGGAACCGCGAATTCCTGGGCGCCGGTTCGCTGTCGATTGCCCCGTATCACCAAGACCTGAACCGCTTCCCTGCCTACCTGCAGCAGCTGGACATGGAAAGCAACGGCAAGCGCGTCACGCGCGACGGCGCTGCCGTCGATACCGCCACCTGCCCGGTCGTGTGGGGCGAATGCGGCACCAATGCCCAGCACGCGTACTTCCAGCTGCTGCACCAGGGCACGGACGTCACGCCCATCGACTTCATTGCCGCGCTGCGCGCCACGCACGACCTGCCCGGCCACCACGACGCCCTGCTGGCCAACTGTTTCGCCCAGTCGGAAGCGTTCATGACCGGCAAGACCGGCGACGAAGTGCGCGCCGACCTGGCCGCGCAAAACCTGCCGGCCGCCGAGATCGAAGCGCTGGCCCCGCACAAGACCTTCCCCGGCAACCGGCCGTCGAACACGATCCTGATGGATCAGTTGACGCCGCTGACGCTGGGCGCGCTGATCGCGCTGTACGAACATAAAACCTTCGTGCAGGGCGTGATCTGGGACGTGAACAGTTTCGACCAGTGGGGCGTAGAGCTGGGCAAGGTCCTGGCCAAGAATATCCAGGCCGAACTGCAAGGCGAGATCAAGCCGGAACGCCACGACAGCTCCACCAATGGCCTGATCATCATGGCCAA
>JBEVMD010000243.1:0-5094 GCA_040508835.1 Duganella sp.
CATCCGGAATGCCGACGCCGTGCGCGACCTGATCCGCAATGCCGGCCAGATCGAAGCGAGCCGCGTCGAGAAAGCCCGCTTCCGCCAGGACGTCGATGGGCGCGCCGCCAGTCATACCCGTGGCGGCGCGCCCGCTTGCCTTATTTACCCACCACCGTCACCGCCCCCGGCAATTTGCCGCCACCGGCAGTCAGCTTGCCACCGGCATCATCCCACCGCAGCTTGACCAGGCTCGCCTTGCCCTTTTCGTAGTCGTAGCTCACGCCGTCATCGTCGTACAGCGCGAACTCGCCGTTGGCGCCCGGGTACACCTTGATTTCAGCGATGGTCTGCTTGCTGGCCGTCGACTGGATCTCCGAGCCCATCGGCACGATGGAACCAGCGCGCACGAATACGGGAATCTGCTCGATCGGCGCCGCCACCTTGACCCATTGGCCGCCGGTCAGCTTTTCGTTGGTCCAGAAGTTGTACCAGTCGGCGCCTGCCGGCAGGTAGACGTTCTTTTCCGTTTGACCCTGTTCCGTCACCGGCGCCACCAGGAAGGCGGGACCGAACATGTACTGGGTGCCGATGTTGGCCACGTTCGGATCATGGGCGAAATCCATCCACAGCGGACGCATGAACGGCGCGCCCGTGTCGTACGTGGTCTTGGCCTGGCTGTAGATGTACGGGATCAGCTGGTAGCGCAGCGTGTCGTAGCGGGACATGACCGCTTCGGCCTGCTTGCCGAACGACCACATTTCGTTTTCCTTGCGCTCGCCATGCAGGCGCAGCGTGGGCATGAAGGTGCCGTACTGGAACCAGCGGGTGAACAGTTCCGGATAGTCGTGGTAATTGCCGACGACTGCGCGCGCGTCGGACGGGTCCAGCAGCGGCGCCTTGGTGGCCGTGGTCTCGCGCGGCAGATTCTGCCAGCCGCCGATGTCGTTGCCCCAGTAGGCGATGCCGGATGCGGTCATGTTCAGGCCGGTGGGAATCTGGCGCGCCAGCGCTTCCCAGGTGGGCATGATGTCGGACGACCAGAACAGCGCGCCCGTGCGCTGCGAACCCAGGTAGGCTGCGCGCGACAGGATCAGCACGCGCTTGTTGGGCTTCCACTTGCGCATGTTCTCCGACGCGCCTTCCACGTGCAGCAGCGGGAACAGGTTGCGGTAGCGGTCGCCGCTGCCGATCGAATAGAAGAAGCCGTCCGGTACCAGGTCCGGTTCGGTCTCGTCCAGCCAGGGGTAGTCGAAGCCCTTGGACAGGATGTTGTCACGCGCTTTCTCCCAGAACCACTGGCGCGCGGCCGGGTTGGTGGCGTCGATCAGGCCGCCCGTGCGGTCGGAGCGGAAGGGCAGGCCGTCGACGGTCTTGCCGTCCTTGTCCTTGAGCAGGTAGCCCTTCTGATCGAGTTCGGTAAAGTAGCGGCCCGAGGTTTCATAGCGCGGCCAGATCGAGATGATGCTTTCCATGCCCATTGCGTGCAATTGCTGGTTCATGGCCACCGGATCGGGGAACTGCGCCGGGTCGATATCCATCTGCCCCATGCGGGTCCAGTAGAACCAGTCCACCACCATGATGTCGAGAGGGTATTTTTTCTGGCGATAGGTGTTGGCCACGCGCAGCACTTCCTGCTGGCTGTCGTAGCGCGCTTTCGACTGGATCAGGCCGAAGGCGGACTTGGGCGGGATCGGCGTCTTGCCCGTCAGGCGCGCGTAGCCGGAATACAGCTCCTGCGGCGTGCTGCCGGTGATGATGAAAAAGCTCACGCGCTCGCCCACGTTGGACTGGAAGCTGGTCTTGCCGTGGATGGCCGCCGTAAAGCGCGTGGCGGACGGGTTGTCCCACACGATGCCATAACCTTTCGACGACACCATGAACGGCACGCAGACCGACTCGCCGGCCGGCGCGTCGTACCAGTGCTTGCAGTCGAGCGTGCGGCCGCGCAGGTCGAGCGCGGACAGCGATTCCTGGTTCTGGCCCATGCCGTAGTAATGCTCGTCGGCCGGCGCGGTAAAGGTCGCACCGACCTGGAAGGTTTTTTCACCGTTCACCGTTTGCGGCGACATTTCCCATCCGGCCATATTGAGGATCTGCTCGCCCTTGGCGTTGTTCACCTGCAGGCCCACGCTGGCCAGCGCCGGCGCAAAATATTTCTGGCCCTGGGTGGGCACGCTGGGCGCCGGCGCCGGGTTCACGTGCACCGTCATGCCGCTGGAGCTGAAGGTGTCTGCGCCGTTGCTGGCATTGTGGCGGAAGGCGCTGTTGTCGGCGCTCTTGGGCAGGATGCCGTAGCCGGGGCCTTTCAGCACTTCGGCCTTGTCCACGGCAATGGTCACGTGCAGCACGTTGGGGCCGTACGATTCCACCGACACGTAGGCGCCGTTGCGGTCCAGCGTGGCCAGCGGTGCGGCCACGGCAGTATGGGCGGTGACGGCCAGCAGGGTGGCGATGGCAGCGTTGATTGGGTTCAGTCTCATCTTTATCCTTATGGTTTCGGTTGTTGCAGGTTCAGCAGATACACATCGTTTTCGCGCAGCGGCAGGCTGATGCTGAAACGGCCGTCGGCCCCCACGCGCACGGTTTTGGTTTCCGATGGCTTGCCGGTGGCCAGCGCCTTTAAATCCTGCACTTGCGGGCGCGTCAGTTGCGCCGGCGAGCCCAGGCCGATGTAGCCCGTGTAGGCGTCATTTTTCTTGTAGCCCACTTGGGAAACCGTCATCGTGTAGGCGCCCGGTTTCAGGCCGGCCACCTTGACGTCCACCTTGCCCTTGTCCCTGGCCGGCAAGTCCTTGATGAAATACTGCTGGTTGTTGATCTTGTCCGGCAGCGTGTGCGTGTAGTCCCACAGCAGCACCTGGGCGTTGCCCTGCTTGTCGGTGGTGGCGTACGAGCGGGCGTCGCTGTTTTTCAGTTCGTTGGGCGCCAGCTGGTGCAGAAACTGGTAAGCAAAGTACGCGGGCTTCTTGATGCCCTGCGTGTTCATCAGGCCGAAGCCGCCGTGGAACGCCTCGATGCGCGGGCCTGCTTCTTCGAAAATATCGGTAAACACCCAGTACGACATCGACTGCGCGGCCGTGCCCACCTGCTTGAGCTTTTGCAGGATGTACGCGGCCTGGTGGTAGCTGTCGTGGGACGGGTCGGACGGCGTGTACGACGAGCTCCACTCCGTGTAGTGCAGTTCCAGCTTGGGCATGGCGGACGCGCCGATTTCCTTGCGGTTGCGCAGCACGTCGTTGCTGATGGCGCCATCGTCCTTGATCAGCACCGTGCCGGCAGTGCCGTATTCGTCCAGGAAGCCCTGGCCCACGCCGTAGGTATGGGTGCTGACGAAATCGAGCGGCACGCGGTGCTGGTCCGCGTACGCGATGGTTTCCGGTATCCAGGCGGCGCCGGCGGTGGCGGGGCCGCCCACCTTGTAGCGCGGGTTCACGCCTTTGATGGCGCGCGCAGCGTGGGCATACAGTTTGAAGTATTCGTCCTGGGTACCGGCCCAGAAGCCGTCCAGGTTCGGCTCGTTCCACACTTCGAAGTACCAGCTGGCCACTTCGTCGGCGCCGTAGCGCTCGGTCCAGTGGACGGTAAGGGCCTTGATCAGCCGTTCCCATGCCTCGTAGCTTTTGGGCGGGGTGACATTACCGCGCCACCAGAAAATGGTTTTATCGCCGCTGGCCATTTGCGACGGCATGAAACCGAGCTCCACGAATGGTTTCACGTCAATGCTGAGCAGATAATCGTAGAGGGCGTCGATATACTGGAAATTATAATGTTCCTTGCCCTGGGCATCGACGCGATACACCGCCATGTCGTCGGTCAGCAAACCGTGCATGCGGATATATTTAAAACCGGCGTCGCGCTTGATTTCCGCCAGCTGCTGCTGCCAGTCGGCGCGCAAGCCTTCATTCGCGCGGCCGGCGCCCACGGCAAAATTAAAGGTGGCGGGCAAGGGCCCGGCGATTTGATTGACGTTGACGTCGATGGTGCGCGTTTGCGCACCAGCGAGGGCAGGGGCCAGGCAGGCGGCCGACAGGATCAGGCGCGCGATGGGATGGGTTTTCATTGTTTGTCTCCACTGAACGGGTTAAGCAAAGGGTAAGTTCGTGCCGGTGGCCAGCCTACCCGCGTCTGCTGCGCGGTGATAGTAAAAACGGTGCAACGCCTGCGGGAATGCGGATAGTGCTAGTGTTGGTGCTGCCAGTGTTAATGCCGATAGTTCCGATAGTTCCGATGGTTCCGATAGCGCCGTCAGTCACGTAACGCAAAGCCGTCATTCCAGCGTGCGCGAGCATGACGGATTTTGAGCGGGAGGGGATAGTCGATTTACCCGGTACTCAGCGTGCGGAATACCTTCGGCGTGCACTGGTACGACTCCTTGAACAATTTATTAAAATACGAGACATTCCCATACCCGACCGAATACGCGATTTCCGCCACGCTCGCTGCCGTATTCTCCTTGAGCAGCCGCGCCGCTTCCGTCAGGCGCAGTTTATTCAGGTAAGCGCTGAAGGTCAGCCCCAGTTCCGCTTTTAAAATATCGTTGATCTTGTTGCGATTGGCGCCGGTATGGGCGGCCACGCTTTCCAGGTCGAGTTCCGGCTGGTGATAACTGCTGGCGATAAACCGCAGCACGGCCGCCTTTTCCCTGTCCTTGTGCGGCTCCACCGATAACTGCTGATAGGCCACCAGCAGCAGGTCGCTTTGCAGTTTCTGTTTCACGTCCGCGACCAGCACGCGCGTATGCTGGCGGAAGAACCAGGCGCCGTAGCCGGCGGCGGCCAGCAGCAGCCAGCCGGCCAGCGCGTACAGGTAACGCTGGTCGCGGCCGTGCAGCGCGATGTCGCCGAATTCCACGCTCGACGCGACGCCCATCGGGCTCTGGAATGTGCTGCCGAACGTGATGCGCGCCACCCGGTCCAGCCGGTATGCCTGGCGCGACAGGTCGAGCTTGAACATGTCGAACCACCATTGCGGGGTTTCCAGCCGGGTCAGATCGAGCTCGATGCGCGCGCCGGTGGCGCCGCACGAAAAGAACGCGGTGGGCGTGCGGTAGCTGGCCAGGTTGCCGGCCGTGGTCACCTTGGGATCGAACGTGGTAACCGACAGCGCCAGCGT
>JBEVMD010000246.1:0-3420 GCA_040508835.1 Duganella sp.
CGCCATAGGCGCGGGCCGCTTCGATCAGATCGGGTCTCACATGGCGCAGACCCAGATTGGTCAGGCGCGCCAGCGGTGCCAGCGCGAAGATGATGGTGACGATCACGCCCGGCACGTCGCCGATGCCGAACAGCATCACCATCGGCACCAGGTAGACGAAGGCAGGGGTGGTCTGCATGGCGTCCAGCAGCGGGCGCAGGATGTTTTGCGCACGGTCGCTATTGGCCAGGAATATCCCCAGCGGCAAACCGATCGCCATGCAGAAGGCCAGCGAAGTGAGCACCAGCGACAGCGTGATCATGGCGTCCGGCCAGATGCCCAGCATCGACACGATCAGCAGCGCCACGACGGTGCCGATGGCCAGCGCGCGGCTGGTGAACTGCCAGGCCAGCAGGCCGATGATGGCAATCACCACCATGGCCGGCGCGGCCAGCAGCAGGTCGCCGACGCCGGTGAGCGTGGCGTCGATCGGCGTCCGTACGGCCTGGAAGAAAGGCCGGCAGTGTGCAACCACCCAGCCCAGGCCATCGTTGATCCACGATTGCAGCGGCAGCGAGCCGTCGAAGATTTGCGTCAGGTGCACGCCGCTGGCGTGTTCCGGCGTGATGGCCGGCGCGCCGGCGTCGAGCCACGAAGTGTCGGTCGGCGCAGTGGGCAGCCATGGGTTGACCTGGGCGGCTTGTTCGATGGCCGGCTCGGCATTGGTGGCGGCGGTAACGGTAACAGGGTTCATGCTTGTCCTTTCTGAATATGGGGTTCGGCAATGGCCGGCGTGTCGCGGTCGAGAAACTTCAGCAAGGTGGTCTTGCTGATGGCGCCGCGATAACTGCCGTCGTTGGCAACGACCGGCACGCCGTACGGCAATTGCGCCACCTGGCCGAACAGGCCAGCAACGGGCTCGTCGGCATCAATGGTCTGCACGTCCGGCAGGTAGGCATGCGCCAGGCCCAACGGACCGATGTGGCCGTCGAGTGCGCTGCGCAGCGAGTCGGCCGACACCATGCCGAGGAAGCGGCGTTGCGGGTCGACCACGTAGGCATAGGCGCGGTCCTGCTCTTCCAGCATCGACAACGCGGCGCGCGCGCCACGGGCCGGGGACTCGGACACCACGATCTGGCTCTTGCGGGCGATATCGCTGGCCTTGAAGACCGCCGCCGCATCGACCCCGCGCACGAAATTGCGCACGTAGTCGTTGGCCGGCTTGCGCAGGATTTCCTCCGGCGTGCCCACTTGCACCACGTGGCCATCCTTCATGATGGCAATACGATCGCCAATGCGCATCGCTTCATCGAGGTCGTGCGAAATGAAGACGATGGTGCGGCGCTTGATCTGCTGCAGGCGCAGCAGTTCCGATTGCATTTCCGTGCGCATGATCGGATCGAGCGCGGAGAAGGCCTCGTCCATCAGCAGGATAGCCGGGTCGCACGCCAGCGCGCGGGCCAGGCCCACGCGCTGCTGCATTCCGCCCGACAGTTCGTCCGGATAGCTGGCGCCGTAACCGGCCAGGCCCACCTGGTCCAGCGCCTGCTGGGCCAGCGCGTGGCGTTCGGACTTCGGCATGCCGGCCAGTTCCATGCCGAACGCGGTGTTGTCCAGCACCGTTAGCTGAGGCAGCAGCGCAAACGACTGGAACACCATGCTGATGTCCTTGCGGCGCAGCGCGCGCAGCTGGGCGTCGGGCAGGGTATTGATATCGTTACCGTCGATCATGATGCGGCCGTCGGTGGGCTCGATCAAACGGTTGAGCATGCGCACCAGCGTGGACTTGCCCGAACCGGACAGCCCCATGATGACGAAAATCTCGCCTGCCTCAATGGTGAACGTGGCGTCGAACACGCCGATGGTGCATTCGGTCTGCGCCAGGATATCCTGCTTGCTGGCGCCCTGGCGCACCAGGGCCAGGGCTTTTTCGGGCTGATCGCCAAATACTTTGAATACATGGTCGATAATGATTTGTTTGGCCACGGTGTGGTCTCCCTCGATTGGACGAATGGATTGAACCCTGCAAGCCTGCGACTTGCGAAGGGAATCAGCGACCTCTTTCCGCAGGCGGCGCACAGCGCACGCAAGCGACAGAAAAAGGAAAAGGCACGTCAGTGCCGGCGTAAAATTCAAGCGGGCACCAAGGTGCCAGGTGCGCGTTAAAAGAGGCTGGGTTCAGGACTTTTAATCACGCGGACGCCATGCAAACACGACGCCGGATGTAGGTGACCGACATGCGTCACTTACTTGCTGGATGCGGGCGCGGGGCCCAGTGGTTGTCTCTCACGCATTGTGCAGAAACAGTGGTGTAGCGGAAGCGCTACCGGGGATTGCTGTTGTAAATATGCATCAATTATAGCAAGAAAAAGTGCAGAAGTCCAATAGCTTTCCAAATTGGAATGTGATAGTAATGTTTGCTAGCGAACAGACCGGGTGTTTTTTGGTCAGTTTTATGCGGCTTTTGAGCACATTTTGTTGACGCTCGGTCGGAAGTGGTCAGGGGATGACCGTGGGAGATGAGGTTGTCAGGTTTTTTTATCGATGGAAATTTACTGGCGCTTGCTGCACCAGGTAGCCGAGGTTGATCTGGGTGGCGCCACTGCTTGTAGCCAGGCGCGTTCGCAACTGGCCTGGGGTGTCGTCGACGACTCACTGGTTGAAGTCGCCGCCATCGAAGTTATTGCTGTAGATGCCATGGACCACGCCGGCGTGGTTGGCGCGGCTGTCGATGCCGGCAGGGTAGGGCGGGTGTCCCATCCGGTGGAGAGCTGTGCCGCTGTCGAACGCTTATTGCACTAAATTGGGTTTAGGAGGATCTTCGTAAGTTTCATCAATTTTAAATCCTTTGGCGCGCAGTTCGGCTTCAGCTTTCTCCCTCATGGAGGGAAGGGCTGCAAGCTGTGCCGGAAGCGCATTTTTCCAGTTCTTTTTATCCCTCGGTTCGACGTAGCTCTTGTAATGATTGTTCTCACTGTTTACTGTAAAAGTAACCAAGTATGCTCCGGGCTTCTCCGGGTTCAGTAAGGTAGGTTCCCGAGAAAAATCAACGGATAGATAAATATGATTAGCGTAAAAAGACCACGTAGTGCGACTTGGAATTTTCATCCACTCTTCAAATGTGGGCTCGTAGTCGGCATCCATGGAGCTCGCAGGAGATTGGTTTAAGATATAACCGAGCATATCCCTACCTGTAAGGCGGGGGTCTCCTTCGTCTAAAAATCTTTTCCAGCCGGCATTCCGAATGGTTTTCAAAATAAAAATGAATCGTTTTCTAGCCTCGTCGTGGCTTATAAGATCCGATGATGAGATTCCTGCATTGATGCTAAAATTCACTATCCCTTCATCTTGAGACAGAGGCTCATCGATTGCAGTAACACTTAATGTATTTTCAATTTCGAAAGATTGGATAGAATTTTCCAGTCTGACCTTGGTGTGATC
>JBEVMD010000380.1:0-3557 GCA_040508835.1 Duganella sp.
TGGCGCCACGCGTTCGCCGGCCACGTCCCATTCGCCGCGTGGCAGCAGGTGTTGCTGGAATACCACGCGCACGGTATCGAGGTAGTACTCGGCCGGCATGTCCAGCACCGCGTTGTATTCGTCGTAGAAGCGGCGATGCGCGTCGGCATCGTCCAGGTCGCCCTTGACCAGGTCGGCGTAGAAATCCCAGTGCGACATGAAATGGCGGTTGGGATTCATCGCGATGAAACCGGCATGCTGCAGGAAGCCCGGATACACCGCGCGCCCATGGCCGGCGTAGTTGGACGGGACGGTGTGGATGACGTTGTCCTCGAACCACGACAGCGGGTTCTGCGTGGCCAGGTCATTGACCTGGGTCGGGCTGACGCGTGCGTCGATCGGCCCGCCCATCATCACCAGCGAGCGCGGCGTGGTTTCGCCGGCGGCGGCCATCAGCGACACGGCGGCCAGCACCGGCACGGTCGGCTGGCACACGCTCATCACGTGCAGCTGGTCGGCGCCGATATGGCGGATGAAGTCCTGGATGTAGGCGACGTAATCCTCCAGCCCGAAGCCGCCTTCATCGGTGTGCACCAGGCGCGCGTCGATCCACTCGGTCACATACACCTTGTGGTCGCGCAGCAGGGTGCGAACGGTGTCGCGCAGCAGGGTGGCGTGGTGGCCAGACAGCGGCGCCACCACCAGCACGGTCGGCTGGGCCTTGAGCTTTTCGATGTAGGCCTGGTCGTCGGTGAAGCGCTTGAAGCGCAGCAGGCGGCAGAACGGCTTGGCCAGCACTTCCTGCTCGATCACCGGGACGACGCGACCCTCGGCCTCGACTTCGGGAATGTCCCAGTCGGGCTTTTCGTAGTCCTTGCCCAGCCGGTGCATCAACTCGTTGTAGGCCGAGATGCGCTGGGCGCCGGGGAGGTTGGACAACCAGCTGTTGGGATCCGAGAACGCGCGCGAACTGGCGTCGGCCAGATGCACCCACGGGGCCATCCACTGACGCCCCAACTCATGCCACTGATAAAGCATCATATGTACAAGCCGTTACAGATCAGGCGGTTGCCGCGGCGCAGCATAGCCGACCAAACCCGTTTTGACGTGAATCCGCCATTTCTTTTCCCTTTTTCGGTGCGTCAGGCTGACGTTTCCAGTGCGGCCGCCTCGTCGGCTAGCGCCGGACCGAGCCAGCAGTGAGATCCGGCGGACTTGAATCCCACTTTGGCCAGCTGCCGGCGATACCATGCGGCCGGGCGCGGCCTGAAGCCATCGTGGTCGCCCTCGAACGCGTCCTGCGCAGTGAAGCTCTCCAGGAACGCGACGCCGCCGCACAGTTCGGCCAGGCCGGGCAGGCCGCGCTTGAGTTCGGTATCGGCCACGTAATGCAGCACGTCCGAACACACCAGCAGGTCCACCGGTGCGCAGGGGCGCAGCCACTGGAAATCGCCAAAGGTCGCGTGATGCACGTTGCGCCGCACTCCGAAGCGCTGCACCGCATAGGTGCTGCTGTCGAAGCCGAGGTATTGCAGCCTGGGCCGTAGCTTGAGCAATGGCGCGCGCCAGGCGCCTTCGCCGCAGCCGACGTCCAGCACCGTGCGCACCGGCCGCTCCAGCCAGTACTCGGCACAGGCCACGGCCAAGGCGACCTTGCGGGCCAGGCGCGCAGGTCCGCCGATTTCGCCCTGCCGGTACCAGCGCTGGAAATATTGTTGGTCGTACTGCTTGTCCAAGATCGATGCCGCCGGAGTGAATGGAGGACAATGATCGCCTCACCGAAGCTGCGCGCGCCACGGAGTCGTTCCATGCAGACGTATTTCTGGGTCAAGACCTTCCACCTGCTGTTCGTCATCGCCTGGATGGCGGCGGTGTTCTACCTGCCGCGGATCCTGGTGAACCTGGCCGAAAGCGCCGGCCAGCCAGAAGTGCAGGCGCGCCTGCAGCTGATGGGACGGCGGTTGTATGGCTTCGGCCACAGCATGTTCGGCCTGGCGCTGATCCTCGGGCTGGTGCTGTGGCTGGGCTATCGCTTCATTCCGGATTTCCCGACGATGGTGGGCGCGCGTCCGGGCTGGCTGCACGCCAAGCTGGGCCTGGTGGCATTGATCCTGGCGCATTACATCGTGGCCGGGCGCTGGCTCAAAGGCGCGGCCAAGGGCAGGCCGCTGCCGTCGTCCAAGGCGCTGCGCTGGTTCAATGAAGTGCCGGTGGCGTTGCTGGTGGTGATTGTGTATCTGGTGTTGGCCAAGCCGTTTTGATGGTGGCCGGGTAACGGGCGAATCACGTATCAGAGCGCGCCGAGGTTGATCGCATGATTGAGAAGATCGTCGCTACCTTCGCCGCGTCTAAAGCTGACAATGACATCGAGCACGGTCTCGTCCTCGTGCGAGAGAAGTGGCAGGCTTATCGATCCGCGAATCAGAGCACCACTTGAGCACGAGGTCGTGTCGTGTGCGGACCATTTGTCGTGCCGATGATGGGGCCGCTTGCGTCCGATCCGCGGTGGCGCGATAAGTCACAGTCGGCCAGGCTGGACCTGATCCTTTCGGCGCTTCCTGTAGACGCGGAAACCTAGATCGGACAGGCAAAGCGGCGTGCCGCGCGAAAGCTTCTCCAAGAAAAAGCAGGATCTTTGCTGTCTGTAAGCGTGCGCTAACAATTCACTCAAGCTGACTCTGCTTCGCGCTACGACTTAATCCGTGCGGCAGTTTTGTTGCCGGGACAATGGGGCTTTGGTGTCGCTTCGCGGCACGACCTTCTTTCTTTGCTTGTGCAACGAAAGCTAGGCAAAGAAACACGCCCTGGCGGCACGCCCGCGCGTTGCGCCGGTCCGCTACGGGCCGGGAAGTGTGGAAGGGACATCCTGGTCCCTTCCAAAAAGGCCGCACATCCCTGTGTGATGCCCTGCGGGTCTTGCCTCGTCGCTTAGGCGTGCGTCAAGCGGATCTGAGAGCAGAGGCGAAAAGCGAAGGCAGGCCAGCGCGGTTCCCCAGAGAGAACTGAAAGAGGGGCCGCCCTACAAGCAGCAAACAATCAATCGCCCTGCAGCGCTGAGCTTGCTCGCCTGCTTGGCTCGCTTTGCGTTGCGCTGTCGGTTCTACGATTGCGAGTCGCGTGTAGCGGATGCATCGAGCAACGGGGCGCACAACGAGTCCTCACCGCCTAACGCAAACCCTTACTTCACTTCAAACGACGTCGACACCGGCAGCGCCACCGGCACGCCATCGGCATCGCATGTGCCGGCTTTGCACAACCGCTGGCGCAGCTTCGGCGTGGCCTGCACGATCAGGTGATAGATGGTGTTCTGCTCGACCGTGCCGTGGAAGGCGGCGCTGCCAGGGCCGGTGGCCCAGATGCCGACATCGTCGCCGCCGTGGGTTTCGTTCGGCAGCGGCACGGTCGCTTCCTGCATGTAGTCGGGGTGCTCGGTGTCGACGTTGCGCAGGTCGGGGCGCCCTTCGGCGGGCTCGTAGTCCTTGCCCATGTGCGGATACTGCTTCGGACCGCCGGGTTGCGAACTGCTGGCACCCGTATAGCCTGGGCCATTGGCATAGCTCAGCGTGGTGTAGGGCAGG
>JBEVMD010000441.1:0-10362 GCA_040508835.1 Duganella sp.
GTGGTTCGGCTGGTCCATTGCGCCGGTCGGCTGGGAACGGCCGCCGTTATGGGATGCCGTGGCGGGCGATTACGCCACGGCCGACGGCTGGCTGCGGTTGCACACGAATGCCCCGCATCACCGGCGCGCGGCGCTCGACGTTCTCGGGTGTGCGGCGGACCGCGCGGCGGTGGCGCAGGCGGTGGCCCGGTGGCAGGGCGCGGCGCTGGAGGCGGCCGTGGTGGAGCACGGCGGTTGCGCCGCGCTCATGCGGTCGGCAGACGACTGGCGCGCGCATCCGCAAGGCCTGGCCGTGGCGGCGGAGCCGCTGATCCATGTCGCCCACTGGCCGGCGCCTGGCGCGGCAGCCTGGCCCGCCACTGGCGCGCGTCCGCTGGCCGGCCTGAAAGTGCTGGACCTGACGCGGGTGATTGCCGGCCCGGTGGCCACGCGTTTCCTGGCCGGCTACGGCGCCGACGTGCTGCGCATCGATCCGCCCGACTGGAACGAGCCGGGCGTGATTGCCGACGTCACGCTGGGCAAGCACTGCGCGCGGCTCGACCTGCATCGCGCGCCGGACCGCGCCCGGTTCGAGGCGCTGCTGGCGCAGGCCGACGTGCTGGTCCATGGCTACCGCCCCGACGCGCTCGCGCGGCTCGGCTACGGCGAGGCGTTCCGCCGCCGGCACAACCCGGGCCTGATCGATGTCTGCCTCGATGCCTGGGGCTGGACCGGTCCGCTGGCCGGCCGCCGCGGCTTCGACAGCCTGGTGCAGATGGGATGCGGTATTGCGGAGCGCGGCATGCGCGCGCAGGGCGGCGGCAAGCCGGCGCCGCTGCCGGTGCAGGCGCTCGACCATGCGACCGGCTATTTGATGGCGGCAGCCGTGGTGCGCGGCCTGATCGCGCGGCTGACCGAGCGGCGGGCCATGCAGGCGCGGCTGTCGCTGGCGCGCACGGCGGCGTTGTTGATGGCGTATCCCGCCACGGGAGACGAGGCGCGGCTGGCGGACGCAGAAGACGATGACTGGTCGCCCGCGCGCGAGCAGACCGACTGGGGACCGGCCCGGCGGCTCAAGCCGCCGGTGGCGCTGGCGGGCGTACCGATGGCGTGGCCGCGCGGCGCCAGTGCGCTGGGTTCGTCGCCCGCGCAATGGCCGCGCCCATAAAAAAGCCGGAGCGCGAGGCTCCGGCTCGTCATGCTTCGGAGCGCGATCAGAAGCGGTATTTGAGCGCCGCCGTCACGCGGCGCGGCGCGCCGTAGGTGATCTGGTTATACGCGGCAAACATGGCCAGGTGCTTCCTGTCGGTCAGGTTGTCCACGTTGAGCTGGGCCGACCAGTTGCGGTTGATCTCGTAGCGCGCCATCAGGTTCACCATGGCAAACGAATCCTGCACAATCTGGTTGTCGGTCGTGTTGCCGAGCGGGGCCGCAGGGTCGGTGGTGTAGGTCTTGCCTTCCCAGTTGACGCCGCCACCGACGGTCAGGCCGGCCAACGGGCCGGACAGTTCATAGGTGGTGAACACGCGGAACAGGTCGCGCGGGTAGATGCTGTTGAACGGCAGGCCGTCGGCATCCTTGGCGCTGTAGTGGGTGTAGCTGATGCTGCCGTTCCAGCCGCGCGCCAGTTCGCCCGTGACTTCCGCATCGAAGCCTTCGCTGGTGGCGCCGTTGGCAGCGCGGTAGTACGCTTCCGGCAGCGAGGAGCCGGGACGCACGGTGTTGCCGGCAGCCTGGGCCAGCTTGTCCTGGTTGATCTTGAACAGTGCGAACGACGCGTTCACGCGGCCGTCCAGGAATTCGCCCTTGATGCCGATTTCCTTGTTCTTGCCTTCGATCGGATCGAGGTAGTTGCCGGCCAGGTCTTTGTAGTTTTGCGGCTGGAAGATCTCGGTGTAGCTGCCGTAGGCCGAGAAGGTGCTGTTGATATCGTAGATCACGCCGGCATACGGCGTCACTTCGTGGTCGTGCTTGATGTCGTAGCCGGCCGTGTACAGGCCCGTGCCCGACTTTTCGTAATTGGTCACGCGGGCGCCCACGATCAGCTTGAGCGGATCGGCCAGCGAGAAGCGGCCCACGCCGTACAAGCCTTCCTGCCGGGTTTCGCTGCGCTCGTAAAACGTCTGCGCGCCCCAGGTCGGCGCCGGGTAGGCGGCCGGATTCCAGTTGTTGAAGTTGCCCACGTCCGGCACCACGAAGTCGCCCAGGCCGAAATCGGCAGCGCGGCTGTTCGAGTTGAATTTTTGCGTCGAGTGGGTATAGCCGAAGGCGGCGTCATGCTTGCGACCGCCCAGGTTGAAGGCGCCGGTCAGCGCGATGCCGGCATCCTGCTGCTTGGTGTCGGTGACGTACGCGCCGGCAAATGCGCCCAGGCCCAGGCCGGTGACGCGGTCCGGCGTGCCGGACAGGTACAGCAGGGCCGAATCGGATTTGCGCTTGCTGTCGGAATAGGTGGCGCGCACTTTCCAGCCGTTGTCGAAAGTATGCTCGAGGTTGGCGAAAGCATTGTTGTACGAGGTTTCCCAGTGGGTCCAGTCGGCGCTGGTGGTTTTCGACACGTCCCAGTTGGTTTGCGAGCCGTCGGTAAACCAGAACGGCAGGCCGCCCCACATCGGGCCGTCCGGGTCCGTGGTCTGGCGGCTGAAGCCCACTGCCAGCAGCGTGCGTGGCGTCAGCTCCGCTTCCACGGTGGCGTACATGGTGCGGTCGTCGGTCCTGATCGCGTCGACATAGCTGTCGGCCTTGCGGGCTTCGCCCACCACGCGCGCGCGCACATTGCCCGACTGCGTCAGCGGAGTGGAGACGTCCACCAGCGCATGGCGGTCGCTCCAGCTGCCGACCGAAACGTCGACCGAACCGGTCAGCACCTTGCTGGTGGCGCGCTTGCGCACCAGGTTGATCGAGGCGGACGGGTTGCCGGCGCCCGTCATCAGGCCGGTGGAGCCGCGCACCACTTCCACGCGGTCGTAGATGGCCAGGCTGCTCAGGGTTTCGCCGCCGCTCCACTGCTGCTGCCAGGTGGTGGGCACGCCGTCGATCTGCAGGTTGTCGATGTCGAAGCCGCGCGAAGTGAAGCCGCCCCGGTGGGTTTCGTACTGGTTGACCGACACGCCGGGGGTGTTGTTGACCACGTCGGTCACGTTTTGCAGGAACTGGTCCTGGATGCGTTGCTGGGTAATCACGGTCACCGATTGCGGCGTGTCGCGCAGCGACATGTCCAGCGCGGTAGCGGAGCGGGTGCGGCCGACGGTATAGGTGCCGGCGGTGTCATCGGTCTTTTGGCCGGCTACCTCGATCTGCGGCAGCACGGCGTCGCGGTCGGCGATCTGTGCCGAGGCGAGCACGGGCATGGCAAGCGCCACGGCAAGGGCGAGGCGATTGAGTTGGATCCCCGAGCGGGCGCTGACTGCGTAGACGTGCTTGTTCATTGATTCCCCGTGATTGACGCGATGAAATAAAACTTTGGACGAAAACACTAATGATAACTATTCTCATTCCAATGTCAATATCAGAACTGTCATCATAAAAGGGAGTCAATCGCGCTTTGGGGGGAGGAGGATGGCGCGGTGCGTTACTTATGGTTGCATAGCAAGGGGACTGGCCGGTGGCTTATTCAATGCTTATCGCATCCTTGTTTCCCTGCCTGTTTGTCTTGTTTTCCTATTTGGCATGAAACTTCCGTGCTATTCATCGCTTTGAAACGGACAAGATGTAGCATACTATTGGTATATCACAGCCGGGATCCCGCTATGGCCATCAACGCACTCACCAGTTCCACCACCAATACTGCCGCCTCGTCGGTCAGCTCCGATATTTACAAGCGCGTCGAGCAGACCATGATGTCGCAGAATTCGGGCGCCACCAAGCTCAACGCCGCGCTGGTCAGCGGGCAGACCAAGCTCTCGGGCCTGGGCCAGCTGCAAAGCGCGCTGGCAAGCTTCCAGGCCAAGGCTGCCGCGCTCACGGGCAGCGGCCTGTCCACCAGCGCCGCCAGTTCCGACAAGACCGTGCTGACGGCCAGTTCCACCGGCGCCGCCAAGGCGGGGACCTATGCGATCGACGTCCAGCAGCTGGCCCAGGGCCAGTTTCTTACCAGCGCGGAATTTGCGTCGGCCAGCACCAAGATCGGCACCGGCGCGCCGACCGTCGTCAAGGTCGAATTCGGCACCGCCGGCGACCAGGGCTTTGCGCCCAACGGCACGTCCGCCAGCAAGTCGATCACCATCGACAGCAGCAACAACACGCCGGAAGGCATCGTGGCCGCGTTCAAGGCGGCCGGCATGGACGTCAAGCTGGAGAAGGGCGATGACGGCAAGGTGTCGCTGGCCATTGCCGGCCAGAGCGGCGAAGCGAACGGCATGCGCATCAGCGTTTCCGGCGACGCGGCGCTGAAAAACCTGCTCGGTTTCGATCCGGACGGCACCGGTAAAACGGGACTGAAGGAAACCAGGACCGCGCAGGACGCGCTCCTGACCGTGGACGGCAAGGCCATCAAGAGCGCCACCAACACGCTCGACAAGGACAAGGCGCTCGCCGGCGCGTCGCTCACGCTGACCGCGACCGGCAAGGCGGACGTCACGATCACCCAGGACGCCAGCAAGATCGGCGACAACGTCAAGTCGTTCGTGGCTGCCTACAACTATCTCAACAGCAAACTGAAAACCCTGCAAGGCGGCGCCCTCACGGGCGACACGGCGCTGGGCCAGGTCACCATGCAAATGGACCTGCTGCTCAAGACGGGCGGCGGCAGCGTGTCCACGTCGGCGCTGGCGGCAGCCGGCGTGACCCAGGGCAAGGACGGCAACCTGGTCGTCGACGACGCCAAGCTCAAGGCGGCAATCACGGCCGATTCGTCCAGGGTGGCCCAGCTGTTTACCAACGACGGCAAGGGTCTGGCCGACCTGATGAACGCCAAGGTCACGGCCTTCACCGACAAGAACAGCGTGATCAGCCGCGAGACCACGCAGGTGACCCGGCAACTCGACACCACCAACACCCAGCGCGCCGCCCTCACCAAGGCGCTGACGGCCCAGGCCAACGCGCTGGTGGCGCTGTACACGGCGCAGGCGCAGACCGGTAGCGGCAGCCTGTTCGGCACCGGTTCCGCCAGCGGCACCGGCACCTTGTTCGATATGCTCGGTTGATTTTATTCTTGCATGTCCGCCTCCGATGCCCGATCATCACGGCTTGTGATTGAATCCCATTCGGAGGTGTTATGGCAGGAAAGTTCGTTGGCGCGCTGATGGTTGGCGCCGGTTTGATGGTCGGCCACGCAAGCGCGCAGGCGCCCGAGGAAAAAGTCCTCAACATCTATAACTGGTCCGACTACATCGCCGAAGACACGGTCAAAAACTTTGAAAAAGAAACCGGCATCAAAGTCCGTTATGATGTTTTCGATAACAACGAAATCCTGAACTCCAAGCTCGTGGCCGGCAAATCGGGCTACGACATCGTGGTGCCCACCGCGCAGTGGGCGCGCCTGCAAATCGACGGCAAGCTGCTGCGCAAGCTGGACAAGTCCAAGCTGCCCAACCTGAAAAACCTCGACCCGGCCATCCAGGCCAAGCTGGCCAGCATCGATCCCAGCAACGAATACCTCGTGGACTGGTTGTGGGGCTATACCACGGTCGGCATCAACGTCAACAAGGTCAAGGCCGCGCTGGGCGGCATGCCGATGCCCGAGAACGCGTGGGACCTGGTGTTCGATCCGAAATACGCGGCCAAGGTCAAGTCGTGCGGCGTGTCGTTCCTCGACTCGCCGTCCGAAGTGTTGCCGGCCGCATTGATGTACCTGGGCAAACCGGCGTACTCGAAAAACGCGGCCGACTACGCGGAAGCGGGCAAGCTGCTGCAGACGATCCGTCCCAGCGTCACGCTGTTCAGCTCTTCGGGCTACATCAACGACATGGCCAACGGCGCCGTGTGCGTGGCGCTGGGCTGGTCCGGCGACATCAACATTGCCCGCCAGCGCGCCATCGATGCGAAAAACGGCAACGTGATCGAAGTGCTGGTGCCGAAAACCCCGGCCGCGCTGGTGTTCGACACCATGGCCATTCCGGCCGATGCGCCGCACCCGAACAATGCCCACCTGTGGATTAACTACATCATGCGGCCCGAGGTGCATGCGAGCCTGACCAACAAGGTGTTTTACGCCAACCCGAACACGGCCAGCGTGAAATTCGTGCGCAAGGATATCGCCGGCAACAAGACGGTGTTCCTGTCCGATGCGGACAAGCAGCGCATGGCGGCGCCGGAGTCGGTGCCGGCCGATATCCGCCGCGTGGTGACGCGCACGTACACCAAGTTCAAGACCGGGCGCTGACACGGCCCCCGGAACTACCTGCCGCTTACTTCACCAGGTCGGCGCTCATCACCGCTTTCAGATACACGCTGGTGGGATCGCCCGGTTCGCGCTGGGCGAACCACCACGCGCTGGCCTTGCGGATATCCCATTCCATGTCGTCGCCGGCCAGCAGCAGCGCCGCCACTTGCCCCAGCGTGGGTTGATGGCCCACCACCAGCACCGAGTCCTTGTTGCCCGGCCAGTTGACGGCTTTCAGGATATCGGTGGGATCGGCGCCGGGCGCCAGGTCGGTGTGCAGCTTGAACTTGCGGCCCAGCGCTTCCACCGTCTGCAAGGTGCGGATGGCCGGACTGGACAGAATGCGGCAGCTGTCCGGTAATTGCGAATCGAGCCACTGGCCCATGCGGCGCGCCTGCTTGACGCCCTTGCCGGTCAATGCGCGTTCCAGATCCGTCATGCCGGGCGCTGCGTCCTCGGCTTCCGCGTGCCGCCATAAAATGAGATCCATGCTTTTCTCCTGGTGTCGAATGGGTAAAAAAGCGCACTGGGCGTACCTCCCGGCACGCCGCGGCAGATGCGGCTATTACTCCAGCATGCCGCCCGGCGTGCCGAGCGTGTCCATCAGGTGCTGCTGGGCGCTGAAGCCGCCTTGCTTGCCGCGCACCCGGCGGCGCTGGTACTGGCCGCTGGGCTCCAGTTCCCAGGCGTTGCGGTTATCCTTCAGGTACGGATTGAGTCCCTCGGAAATCACGCGCCGCTTGAGCGTTTTATCGAGGATGGGGAACGCCACCTCGATGCGGCGGAACAGGTTGCGGCTCATCCAGTCCGCGCTCGACAGCATCACGTCGTGCGCCAGGTCGTTGCGGAAGTAATAGATACGGCTGTGTTCGAGGAAGCGGCCGATGATCGAGCGTACCTTGATGTTTTCCGACAGCCCCGGCACGCCCGGCTTCAGGGTGCACGCGCCGCGCACGATCAGGTCGATCTTGACGCCGTCCTTGGACGCCGCGTACAGCGCGCGGATCACCGATTCGTCCACCAGCGCATTCATCTTAACAATAATCCGGCCCGGACGCCCGGCGCGCGCAATGCGCGCTTCGTTGCGGATCGCCTTGATCACTTCGTTCTGCAGCGCGAACGGCGCCAGCCACAGGTGGGTGAGCCGGTGCGGCTTGGTCAGGCTGGTGAGGTGGATGAACACCTCGTTGACTTCCTGGCTGATGCCGGGGTGGCAGGTGAGCAGCCCGAAGTCGGTATAAAACTTGGTGGTGGTGGGGTGGTAGTTGCCGGTGCCGAGGTGGGCGTAGTAGCGCAGCTTGCCTTCCTCGCGGCGGATCACCAGCGCCACCTTGGCATGGGTTTTCAGGCCCACCACGCCGTAGACGACCTGGGCCCCGGCCTGTTCCAGCTTGTCGGCCCAGTTGATGTTGGCTTCCTCGTCGAAGCGGGCCTTCAGTTCCACGATCACGGTCACTTCCTTGCCGGCGCGGGCGGCCGTGATCAGCGCTTCCATCAGGTCCGAATTCATGCCGGTGCGGTAAATGGTCTGCTTGATGGCGACCACGGCCGGATCGTGGGCCGCGCTGCGGATAAAATCGATGACGGTCTGGAACGACTGGAACGGGTGGTGCAGCAGGATGTCGTGCGCGCGCAGGGCGGCAAAGATGTCCACGCTGCCCGGCTTTTGCGCGATGCCGGGGAAGAAGGGCGGAAAGCGCAGGTCCGGGTTGTCCACGTGGTCCATGATCTCGGTCAGGCGCACCAGGTTCACCGGGCCGTTGACGGCGTACAGCCGGGTTTGCTGCAGGCCGAACTGGTCGAGCAGGAACTGCGACAGCTCGGGCGGGCAGTTGATTGCCACCTCCAGCCGCACGCAGGTGCCGAACTGGCGGCCCTGCAACTCGCCCTTGAGCGCCTGGCGCAGGTTTTTCACTTCGTCCTCGTCCACCCACAGGTCGCTGTCGCGGGTGACGCGGAACTGCGAATAGGCAATTACTTCGCGCCCGGCAAACAGGTCGGAAATATGCGCATGGATGACCGACGACAGCAGGCAGAACGAGATGCCGCCCCGGTCCGACAGTTCGTCGGGCAGGCGGATCACGCGCGGCAGCACGCGCGGCGCTTTCAAGATGGCAATGGCCGTGCCGCGACCGAACGCGTCCTTGCCTGACAGCGAGACGATGAAGTTCAGGCTTTTGTTGACGACCTGCGGGAACGGGTGCGCCGGGTCCAGGCCGATGGGCGTGAGCAGGGGCCGCACTTCGGTATCGAAATATTCTTTCACCCAGGCCCGTTCGGCCTCGGTGCGCTCGTTGTGGCGCACCAGGTGCACGCCGTGCTGGGCCAGCTGCGGCAGGACCTCGTCGTTGAGGATGTCGTACTGGTGCGCCACCAGCGCATGGCATTCCTGGCTGATGCGCGTGAGCGTGGCGACCAGCGCCGGGTGGGTGGCCAGCACACCGTCGGCGCTGCCGGCCGCCAGCAGGCTGGCCACGCGCACTTCGAAAAACTCGTCGAGGTTGCTGCTGGCGATGCACAGGTAGCGCAGGCGCTCCAATAACGGGATGCTCTTGTCTTCGGCTTGCGCCAGTACCCGGCGGTTGAACATCAGTTGCGACAGTTCACGGTCCAGGAATGCGGAATTCTTGTGGGCGTCAGCTTGCAAGTCAGGCTTCATGTCTTTTTAATCACTTTGCAGATAGGGTAATTCTAGCCTGTATTCGTCGGTGGAATGAGACTGAAGAATGATGCAACAGTGTAAAGACCAATTATGACCAGTTTGTGACAAAGCCTGTCATAAACGCCTGCCGATTATGACATCGGGCTGTCACATTCGCGCTGCGACGCCGTCGTCTCATAGGGGAGAGGCTGTCATCCGCCGTTAAAACGGTATTTTTGACATTTTTTCTCCATGTCATAAACCTGTCATATTGGGCCGGTAGACTGCGCAGCATCCTAACCTGTCATAACAAAGGACTTTGAAATGCGAATCAAACAACTGATCTCTTCCCTGGTAGTCGGTGCCTGCGCCATGATGGCCCTGTCGTCCGCTGCCACGGCCGCCGATATGACCGGCGCCGGCGCAACCTTCCCATACCCGATCTACGCGAAATGGGCGGAGACCTACAAAGCCACCACCGGCAACGGCCTGAACTACCAGTCCGTCGGCTCCGGTGCCGGCATCAAGCAAATCAAAGCCAAGACCGTCGATTTCGGCGCGTCGGACGCGCCCATGAAAGCGGAAGACCTGGACGCCGAAGGCCTGATGCAGTTCCCGGCCATCATGGGCGGCGTGGTCACCGTGGTCAACCTGGACGGCATCACCCCCGGCCAGCTGAAACTGACCGGTCCGATCGTGGCCGACATCTACCTGGGCAAGATCACCAAGTGGAACGACGCCGCCATTGCCGCGCTGAACCCTGGCGTGAAGCTGCCGGCCGAAGACATCACCGTGGTGCACCGCGCCGACGGTTCGGGCACGTCGTTCCTGTTCACCGACTTCCTGGCCAAGACCAGCCCCGACTTCAAAGCCAAGATCGGCGCCGGCACTGCCGTGAAATGGATCGTGGGCGTGGGCGGCAAGGGGAACGAAGGCGTGGCCGCCAACGTGCAGCGCATCAAGGGTGCCATCGGTTACGTCGAGTGGGCGTTCTCGAAAAAGAACAAGATGCAGCACACCCAGCTGAAAAACAAGGACGGCAACTTCCTGCAGCCTGACGACGAATTCTTCAAGGCTGCCGCCGCCAACGCCGAGTGGACCAAGACCCCGGGCTTCGGCGTGGTGCTGACCGACCAGGCCGGTAAAAACTCGTGGCCGATCACGGGCGTGTCGTTCATCCTGATGCACAAGGTGCAGGCGGACGCGGCCAAAGGCAAGGAAGTCGTGAAGTTCTTCGACTGGGCCTTCAAGAACGGCGGCAAGGCTGCTGTCGAACTGGACTACGTACCGATGCCGGACAACGTCATCAAGCTGGTCCAGGATTCCTGGAAAGCCAACCTGAAAGACGCGTCGGGCAAGGCTCTCTACTAATCCCGATGCCCTTCGCCTCCCGCAGCAGGGGGGGCGAGGGGGTTAGCCT
>JBEVMD010000481.1:0-8450 GCA_040508835.1 Duganella sp.
GCCATGATGGCGGTGATCTGGGAATTCCGCGCCCGCATCGGCCTGGTCCTGGCCGGCATCTTCAACGACCGCACCCAGCAGCGCTTCGCGCTCAACGTGCTGATCGCCTTCCTGCCCGCCGCCATCCTGGGCCTGATTTTCGCCTCGTCCATCAAGGCCCACCTGTTTGCGCCGATCCCGGTGGCAGCCGCGTTCATCATCGGCGGCCTGATCATCCTGTGGGTGGAAAAACGCGCCAAGGATAATCCGGCCGTGGAACGCATCACGTCGCTCGACCAGATCACCCCGCTCGACGCGCTGAAAATCGGCGTGGCGCAAGCGTTCGCACTGATTCCCGGCACCAGCCGTTCGGGCGCCACCATCATGGGCAGCATGATCTTCGGCTTTTCGCGCAAGGTGGCCACCGAGTTCTCGTTCTTCCTGGCCATTCCCACCCTGATCGGCGCCACCGTGTACTCGCTGTACAAGGACCGCGCGCTGCTGTCGATGGACGACCTGTCGTTCTTTACCATCGGCACCGTCGCCGCGTTCATCTCGGCGTTCCTGTGCATCCGCTGGCTGCTGCGCTACATCATGACCCACACCTTCGTGATTTTTGCCTGGTATCGCATCGTGTTTGGCCTGATCGTCCTGGTTACCGGTTACTATGGCGTTATCGTCTGGGCCGATTGACCGGAGGCCCCATTAACACACCCTTTTGTTGTAGAAACGAGTAGTAAATGAATCAGGAACTGCAGGAGCGCGCACTCCATTTGCTGGAAACCGTGTTCGGTTATCCCGCCTTTCGCGGCCACCAGGCCGAGATTGTCGATCATGTGAGCAATGGCGGCGACGCCCTGGTCCTGATGCCTACCGGCGGCGGCAAGTCGCTGTGTTACCAGATTCCCGCCCTGCTGCGCGACGGCGTGGGCGTGGTCGTCTCGCCCCTGATCGCACTGATGCAGGACCAGGTCGATGCGCTCGAGGAAGTCGGCGTGCGCGCGGCCTTCCTCAATTCCACCCAGACCTACGAAGAAGCGAACCGCATCGAGCGGCTGGTGCGCACGGGCCAGATCGACCTGGTGTACGTGGCGCCCGAACGCCTGATGACCGAGCGCTGCCTGAATTTATTCCAGGACTCGAAGATCGCGCTGTTCGCGATCGACGAGGCCCACTGCGTGTCGCAGTGGGGCCATGATTTCCGTCCCGAATACATCCGCCTGTCGGTGCTGCACGAGCAGTTCCCCGACGTGCCGCGCATTGCGCTCACCGCCACGGCCGATCCGCAAACCCGCGCCGAGATCGTGCATCGTCTGCAACTGGGCGATGCGGCGCAGTTCGTCTCGTCGTTCGACCGCCCCAACATCCGCTACCAGATCGTCGAAAAAGGCAACGGCCGCAAACAGCTGCTCGACTTCATCACCACCGAGCACACGGGCGACTGCGGCATCGTCTACTGCCTGTCGCGCAAGAAGGTCGAAGAGACCGCCGAGTTCCTGAACGAAAACGGCATCCGCGCGCTGGCGTACCACGCCGGCATGGACCACGCCAAGCGCGCCGCCAACCAGGCCCGCTTCCTGCGCGAAGAAAACATCGTGATGTGCGCCACCATCGCCTTCGGCATGGGCATCGACAAGCCCGACGTGCGTTTCGTCTGTCACCTCGACCTGCCGAAAAGCATCGAGGGCTATTACCAGGAAACGGGCCGCGCCGGCCGCGACGGCGGTCCCGCCAGCGCCTGGATGGCCTACGGCCTGCAGGACGTGGTACTGCAGCGCCGGATGATCGACGAATCGGAAGCCGACGAAACGTTTAAACGCGTGCTCGGCAACAAGCTCGACGCCATGCTGGGCCTGTGCGAGACGCTCAGCTGTCGCCGCGTGCGCCTGCTCGATTATTTCGGCGAACAGTCCGGCCCGTGCGGCAACTGCGACACGTGCCTGATTCCGCCCGTCTCGTTCGATGGCACGGTGCCGGTGCAAAAACTGCTGTCGGCCGTGTACCGGGTCGACCAGCGCTTTGCGGCCGGCCACGTGATCGAAGTGCTGCGCGGCGTGGAGACCGAGCGCATCAAGACCTGGCACCACGACAGCCTGTCCGTGTTCGGCATCGGCGCCGACCGCAGCGAGCACGAGTGGCGCGCCATCCTGCGCCAGATGATCGCGCTGGGCCTGCTCACGGTCGATCACGAACAATACAGCTCGCTCAAACTCACCGACGCCGCCCGGCCGGTACTGAAAGGCGGGCAAAAAGTGCAGCTGCGCCAGTATCAGAAACCGGCCAAGCAGAAGACGCCGCGCGCCTCGAAGGGTTACGTGGAAAGCGACCTGTCGCCGCAAGAGGAAAAAATCTTCGACCGGCTGCGCTCGTGGCGCATGGGCACGGCGCGCGAACACAACGTGGCCGCGTACATCATCTTCAACGACGCCACCCTGCGCGAAATCGCCAAGGCCCGCCCCACCGCGCTGGACGATCTGCGCGGCATTTCCGGCGTGGGCGAGAAAAAACTGGCGTCGTACGGCGACCAGATCGTGGCCGTGATCGGCGAATTCGAATAACCCATGAAGCAAGCGCTCGCACTGGCCATGGTTCCCATTCTATTGCTGACCGCTTACATGACGTTATGGCCGGTGCCGGTAGAACCGGTGGCCTGGCCGGCGCCGCCCGCGCCCGGCTACGTGGGCGTCCACGCCGCCAACGATCGCCTGGCTGCCATCCGCCACATTGACCTGCACGGCGACGCCGATCCCGAGTCGATGGTGCTGGGCCCGGACGGGCTGCTGTATGTCAGCGTAAACAGTGCCGCCAACGGCGGACGCATCGTCCGCATGCGCCTCGACGGCAGCGCTTGGGAAGTCGTGGCCACGACCGGCGGACGGCCGCTGGGCCTGGCTTTCGATGCCCATGGCACGCTGCTGGTGGCCGATGCCTTCAAGGGATTGCTGGCAATCCGCGATGGCCGCCCCGAACCGCTGGCGCCCGCCCGCTTCGCCAACGCGGTGACAGTGGCCGCCAGCGGCAAGATCTATTTTACCGATTCGTCGGCACGCTTTACGCCCGCGCAATGGGGCACCACGCTCGAAGCGGCCACGCTGGACGCCATGGAACAGTCGGCCACAGGGCGGGTGCTGGAATTCGATCCCGCCACTGAGCAGGTACGGGTGGTCGCCAAGGGCCTGAGCTTTGCCAACGGCCTGGCGCTGACCGGCGACCAGCGCGCGCTGCTGGTCAGCGAAAGCGCGCGCTATCGCGTGTGGAAAATCGCGGTCACGGCGCATGAGCTGGACGTGTCACTGTCGCCGCCCGGAGCCACGGCGCAGGCTACGCCACCGACTGCGCCGCGCGCAACCATCCTGCTCGATAACCTGCCCGGCTATCCCGACAACCTCACGCGCGGCGCCGACGGCCGCATCTGGCTGGGCCTGGCCGGCCAGCGCAACGAACTGGACGCCATGGCGCAGCACCCGTTTCTGCGGCGCATGGTGCTGCGCGTGCCGCGCGCCTGGTGGAAAACGCCCAGGCCGTACGGCCACGTCTTCGCGTTCACCGACAACGGCGACGTGGTGGCCGACCTCCAGGATGGCACTGGCGCATCGCTGTTGACCACGGGCGCTACCGAGGCCGATGGCAAGCTGTACATCCAGGGCATCGGCAGTGGCCAGCTGGGGTGGCTCGCGCTCCCGCATTTGCGTCAGCCAGCCACCACGCTGCGATAACGGCCCGGCGCGGCGCCCGTGGCGTCGCGGAAGCGGTGGCTGAAGTGGGAGAGATCGGCGTAACCGCAGGCGTCGGCAATGTGCTGCAGCGGCTGGCCCGTGTGCCGCAGCAGTGCGCGCGCATGCTCGATGCGGCGCGCGGCAATCCACGCCGACGGCGTCATGCCGAACGACACCTTGAACATCCGCAGCAAATGGTATTCGGACAGGCACGCCAGTTGCGCCAGCAGCGCCACCGTCAGCGGCTGCGCCAGGTGCGCTTCGATGTAGTCGGCCAGCAGGCGCCGCACGGCCGGCGCCAGGCCGCCGCGCACGCGCAGCTGGTGCTGCGGCAGCGCTTGCGCGTGCAGCAGGTGCGACAGCGTTTCGTGCGTCATCTCGTTGGCGCGCAGCTGGGCGTCGGCGCCGTCCCACGGCATGGCGGCCAGTTGCGCGCACAGTTGGCCGATGCGTTCGTGTTCGAAATACGTGCGGTCGGCCAGCGTGAGCGTGCGCGGTTCGCGGTCCAGTTCGACCACGGCACGGCGGGTAAAATGTTCGGGCAAGAAATACACGTGCAGGAAGCGCAGCGGTCCCCGCACGGTCCAGCGCGACTCATGCCAGTCCGGCAGCGTGCACAGCCGACGCGGCGCGCCGTACAGACCGGGCAGCTCGCCGCGCTCGGTGCGGTAGCCGCCGCCCATGTAGTACGACAGCGTGTGGTGGCCGGGCCGGCAGTACGATGTTTCGGCGCACGGCGTGTCGCGCCGCCAGACGGCCAGCGCCAGCTCGTCGCCCAGCCACGCAAAACGTTCCAGCACGGCATCGGTCTCCGACATGGTCTTGAAGACGGAATGCGACAGCCGTCCGTCGGGCAGGGACAGCAGCGTGGCAGGCAGGTCGAGGGGCAGGTGCGCGGGACGGGACATGCCGAAAGTCTAGCACGCAGCATGCTTGCCCACGGCGGCGCTGTCGGTCCTGCCGGCAATATGCGCAATTTCAGACAAATGTTCGTTCTCCACGTGGGCGGCGCTCCCGCAATGTGCGCAATCTCAGACAACCGCGCGCGCCGTCCTGCCGTCATGCTGGCGCCATGAATATTCTCCTCTACCTGCTTACCGTCCTGATCTGGGGTACCACCTGGATTGCCATCACCTTCCAGCTCGGCGTGGTGCCGGCCCCGGTGTCGATCGCGTACCGCTTCTGGATTGCCGCCGCGGTTTTGCTGGCCGGCCTGGTGATCGCGCGGCGCGGCTGGTGGCCGCCGCGCCAGGCATGGCCCTACCTGTTGGCGCAGGGCATCGCCCTGTTCTGCCTGAACTTCCTGTGCTTTTATTATGCGGCGCACTACATCACCAGCGGCCAGGAAGCCGTGGTGTTTTCCACCGCGCCGCTGTGGATCGCGCTGGCGGGCCGCCTGTTCCTGGGACGGCCGATCCGGCCGCAGGTGATGGCGGGCGCCGGTCTGGGGCTGGCCGGCATCGTGCTGCTGTTTGCGCCGCAGATGACGGGCCACTGGGGCGACAGCAGCGTGCTGCTGGGACTGGCCTTGTCGCTGGGCGGCACCTGGTGCTTCGCCTGCGGCAACCTGCTGTCGTCCCGCATGCAGTCGCTGGGGCTGACGCCCGTGCTCACCAATGCCTGGGCCATGCTGATCGGCGCCACCACGCTGGGCGCAGGCGCCTTGGCGCTGGGCATGCCGTTCGCGCTCGACCCGTCGCCGCGCTACCTGGGCGCGCTGCTGTACCTGGCCATACCCGGCTCGGTGATCGGCTTTACGGCGTACCTGATGCTGGTCGGGCGCATCGGTCCCGATCGGGCGGCGTATTCCACGGTATTATTCCCCATCGTTGCGTTGACGATATCGACCATTTACGAAGGCTACCAATGGACGCCGCTGGCGCTGTGCGGGCTGGCGCTGGTGCTGCTCGGGAATGTGCTGGCCTTCCTGCCGCCGTCCCTGCGCGCACGCCTGCTGGGAGCCGCCTGACCTTCTTTCTGGAGACTGCATGACCCGACCCGGCTTGTTTGCCCTGCTGGCAATGACGTTTGCCACCGCCCACGCCGCGCCGCCGGCCGACACGGTCTACCGCAACGGCTATATCTACACCGTCGACGCCAGGGACAGCGTGCAGCAGGCGCTGGCCGTACGCGGCGGGCGCATCGTGTACGTGGGCGATGATGCGGGCGTGGCCGCCTTCACCGGCAAGCGGACGGAAGTCATCGACCTGGCCGGCAAGATGATGATGCCGGGCCTGGTCGACGGCCATATGCATCCGCAATCGGGCGGCAGCCGCCTGCTCAACTGCAGCCTCGACTACGCGGCGCTGACGGTGCCGCAGTTCCAGGCCCGTATTCAATCCTGCATCGACCACGACGCGGCTGCCGGCAAAGCCGATCCCAAGCGCTGGCTGGTGGTGGTCAACTGGTTCCAGCAAGGCATGCTGCCCGACGGCGTGGCCACCAGCGCGGCCACGCTCGACGCCCTGCATACCGACCGGCCGATCCTGGTGCGCTCGTCGTTCGGGCACTCGGTGCAGCTCAACAGCAAAGGCATCGCCACGGCCGGCATCACCGCTACAACGCCGGACCCGGCCGGCGGCAAGATCGCCCGCGACAGCGCCGGCCACGCCACCGGACTGCTGGAAGACGCCGCGCAGGACATGGCCATGAACCTGCTGCCGCCGCTGACGGTGGCCGAGAACCTGGCGGCCTCCAGCAAGGCGCTGGAAGCGCTGCGCCGGCAGGGCATCACGTCGTTCCTGGACGCCTATACCGATCCCGAAACCATGACCGCGTTCACCGACCTGCAACGGCAAGGCAAGCTGACCGCGCGCGCCCACTTTGCCGTGCTGATCGACCTCGACAAGGGCGCCACGCCGCGCAGCGCCGTGGCCGACCTGCTCAAACAGCAAAAACAGTTCGACCAGGGTCCGACCAAAGCAGCGCCGTCGCTGCAGGTGCGCCACGCCAAGCTGTTCATGGACGGCGTGATCTCGGCGCCCGCGTTCACCGGCGCCATGCTGGCGCCGTACCTCGAAAACAGGGGCACGGAACAGGCGCCCGACTGGCAGCCGGGCGCCAATACCGGCCCGGCCACGTACCTGTCGCCGGCGGCGCTGCGCACCACGCTGGACCTGCTGGCCAAGGCCCGGATCGATCCGCATGTGCACGTGGACGGCGACCGCGCCGTGCGCGACACGCTCGACGCCATCGCCTGGCTGCGCAGCACGCGTGCCGGCAAGGCCGTGCGGCCGGCGCTGGCGCACGACGAGATCGTGGCGCCCGCCGACTATCCGCGCTTCGCCCAGCTCGATGTGACGCCGGTGCTCTCGTTCCAGTGGGCCAAGCCGGCGCCGGACACGCTGGGCGCGCTCGAACCCTACATGGGACCGGCGCGTTACGCGCTGGTGGAGCCGCAATCGGCGCTGCTGGACGCCGGCGCGCGCATCGCCTACGGCAGCGACTGGCCGGTGGACCCGCTCGACCTGTGGTTCGCCCTCAAGGTGGGCGTGACCCGCACCGCCGCGCCCGATGCCGGGCCGGCATACGCGGGCCGGCTGGGCACCGTCCCCGGCCTGCCGCGCGCGGCCGCGCTGCGGGCGATCACGCTCAACGCCGCCTACACGCTGCGCCAGGAAAAGCTGACCGGCTCGCTGGAAACGGGCAAGCTGGCCGACCTGATCGTCCTGGACCGCAATTTCTTTACCATCCCCGCCGAGGACATCGCCAACATCCGGGTGCTGCGCACCGTGGTGGGCGGCAAGACCGTGTATCGGGCAGACGAACGGTGATGCGGTAAGATGGCGGCCTTTTCGATTGTTGATCGTCCGCCATGCAAGTCTTCCTTTCCCTGCTGATCATTGTCGTCACCGCGCTGGTGGTGGTCTGGATTATCAAGTCCAATCCCACGCAGAAAGTGCCGCTGCCGCCGTTGCCCGCCGCGCCTTACACGCCGGTGCTGCCGGACGCGCCCGTCGTCCACCACTGGTCCGAGGGCGGCCGCTTCATGGTGGAGGTGGTCAACGAATCGCGTTACCAGGCCACGCTCAGGGAACTGGCCGGCCATCACGGCGACGCCGCCGCCCGCGCGCCGTACGTGGCCACGCTGTTCCCCGACGATCGCAACGCGTATGAGGACGCGGCCGTGGCCGTGTTCCTGGAGGGCCGCATGGTGGGCTACCTGGAAGCGAAGGCAGCACCCATCCTGCGCGCGCGCCTGAAACGTGACGGCTACGAAAGCCAGCTGACCACCTGCGACGCCGAAGTGCGCGGCGGTAACCTGTGGCAGAACAGCCGCCTGTCGTACGTGGTGGTGCTGGACCTGGAGCCGCTGGAGAAACGGTGAAACGACTGGCGTGGATAACACTGACGGCAAAAGGCTGGCGATGACAAGACGGGCCATGGCGATACTGGCTGCGCGCCTGTCGGCTGCGCTGTGGCTGGCCGCCGGTACGGCAGCGGCGACGGCAGTACCGGCGGCAGCGGCAGCGGCGGCGACAGCAGTACCGGCACCGGCGCCAGCGCCGATACTGATTATTCACTACAGCGAACACGCGCCGCTGCATGTCACCACGGCCAACGGCAAACTGGCGGGCGATGCCGCAGCGCCGGTGCTGGCCGCGCTGAATGCGGCCGGCATCCGCTACGCCGTGCAGCGCACGCCGGCCAAGCAGCAATTGATCATCCTCGATGACAACCGGGTAGCGGCCTGCATGCTGAGCTGGGTGGCGCTACCGGGCCGCGAGCAGCGCGGCAAGTTTTCAGCGGTGATTT
>JBEVMD010000524.1:0-10170 GCA_040508835.1 Duganella sp.
GGCGGGCCCCCCCCGACGCCAACTGGCTCGGCGCCGGTGGCTACGCTTACAACAGTCGCTCCATGCTGTGGGGGGCGGGCAGTACCACGGAATACACGGTCACCACGGGCGCCGGCCAGCATTTATTGCTGGGGCTGTTTGGCGGGCAGGGGATCGTGGACGGCACGTACGCGATCGATTTTACGGTAAGAAACAATGGCGTCGTGCTGTTCACCCAATACTTCGATGACGCCGCCCTGGCAGGGCTGAAGGGGGCGCAACTGCTCGACCTGGGCGTGCTGGGCGCCGGCTTGCAAAACCTGGCCCTTTCCACCGAGTGGTATATCGGTGGAATCGACACGGCTTATGGTTTCCAGTACGTGATGGGCGTGTCGGCGGTGCCGGAGCCGACCACGTGGCTGGCGATGTTGCTGGGCCTGGGCACGCTGGTGATGGCGGCGCGCCGCCGTCGTCAATAATGCCGTCTACAGGGCAGCCTGCGGACCCCACACCTGTTTCATGCTGAAACGGGTGTCGGCCTCGTCTTCAGTGATGGCGGCGGCAATCGCGTGGCCGCCAGCGCCGTCCCCGGCAACTGCGGCGTCGGCCGCCAGCAACTTGCCGTCGGCGTCGCGCAGTCGCGTCACGCTGACCTGGCCGCGCGTCCTGACCACGCCGATGCCGCCGTCCATCAAACGCACCAGGCAGCCGGGCGGGTAGTCGCCCAGCTCGGCGTGGAACGCTGCCAGCAAGTCCGCATCGACGGGATTGTCGCGGTCTGCGCGCAGCAGGCGCAGCGCCTGGTCGGGCAGGACCGAGCGCCGGTAATTGCGCGCGGAGACTTGCGCGCAATAACGGTCTGCCAGGCTCAGCAGTTTGGCGTTGAGCGTGACCTCGGGCCGGGCCACGCCGGCCGGATAGCCGCTGCCTTCGTCGTTTTCGTGGTGCAGCAGCACGCACGAAATCCATTCAGCATCGCGCACCCCCGCGCATTGCAGCAGCGTGGCCGAATCCTCGGGATGGCGGCGCACGATCGCCATGTCCTCGCGCGACAGCGGCGTGTGCTTGTTCTGGAAGGCGTCCTGGTGGCGCAGCATGCCCACGTTCATGGTCAGTGCGGCAGCGGTCAGGGTACGGGTATCGGCATCGCTCTGGCCCAGGCGGCGCGCCATGATCACCACCACCACGGCCGTTTCGATACAGTGGCGCACGGCGTAGCTGCCGGCAATCTGGTTCAGGAAGATGCAGGCCAGCGCGATGTCGGGCTGCTGGTCCACCGCGTGCACGACGTCGGCGGCAATGGCCCGCAGCGCCGCTTCAGCGTCGAGCTCGTTGCGCAGGTTCTCGAGCAGGCGTTCGAGCCGGCGGTTGCACACGTTGAGCTGGTGCAGTACCGACGGCGCGGGCGCCGGGTCGGGCCGCAGCGCCGCCAGGTCCTTGAGGTTCAATTCTGTCATGCTGGTCATGCCCCCGATCTAGACAGTGGCCAGGCGCTCCAGGGCCAAAGCCAGGGTCTCGTCGCGCTTGGCAAAGCAGAACCGCACGATGCCCGATTCCACGCCTTGCTGATAAAAAGCCGAGACCGGAATGGCGGCCACCTTGATCTCGGTGGTGAGCCACTCGGCAAACTCGGCTTCGGTTTGTGACGAGATTTTATCGTATCGCACGCACTGGAAATAGGTGCCGTCGGCCGGCAGCAGTTCGAACCGGGTGCCGGCCAGGCCGTCGCGGAACAGGTCGCGCTTGCGCTGGTAAAACGCTGGTAACTGCAGATACGGCTGCGGATCGCCCATGTAGCTGGCGATGCCGTGCTGCATGGGCGTGTTGACGCTGAACACGTTGTACTGGTGGATCTTGCGGAACTCGGCGGTGAGCGCCGGCGGCGCGGCCACGTAGCCTACCTTCCATCCGGTCACGTGGTAGGTCTTGCCAAAGGAAGAGACGACAAATGCGCGCGCGGCCAGTTCCGGATGGCGGCACACCGATTCGTGGCGCTGGCCGTCATAGACCATGTGTTCGTAGACTTCGTCGGACAGGATCAGGATATTGGTGCCGCGCACGATGTCCGCCAGCGCGTGCATGTCGGCGCCGCGCAGCACGCTGCCGGTGGGGTTGTGCGGGGTGTTGATGACGATCAGGCGGGTGCGGCCGGTAACGGCGGCAGCCACCTTGGCCCACGGCACCATGAAGCCGCCGGCGCGCATGGCCATCTGCACGCACACGGGCACGCCGCCGGCCAGCACGATGGCCGGCACGTAGCTGTCGTACACGGGTTCGATCACGATCACTTCGTCGCCGGGATGGACGCAGCACAGAATGGCCGTGGTCAGCCCCTCGGTGGCGCCGGCCGTGATGGTGATGTCGTTGGCGTCATAGTCGTGGCCGTAGAGCTTGCCGATCTTGGCGGCGATGGCGTCGCGCAGCGCGGGCACGCCGCTCATGGGCGGGTACTGGTTGAAGTCGGCCTGCATGGCGCTGGTGACGGCGTCGAGCAGGCTGCGTTCGCACGGGAAATCGGGGAAGCCCTGGCCCAGGTTGACGGCGTTGGCCTGGGCGGCCAGGGTGGACATGCGGGTAAATACCGTGGTGCCCACCGCCGGTAG
This sequence comes from Duganella sp., assembly GCA_040508835.1. Classification (GTDB taxonomy): domain Bacteria; phylum Pseudomonadota; class Gammaproteobacteria; order Burkholderiales; family Burkholderiaceae_D; genus Rugamonas. The sequence goes on from JBEVMD010000524.1 coordinate 2,583, forward strand.
GCGGCTGGCGAGGACGGGCGTGGAAAGAGGCTGACTGCTGGGCTGACTGTAGTGGCTGCTGGTCATGGCGGCAATGTGTTGGACAGATCGCCCATTCTAGCGCAGGTCAGGCCGGCAGCGACCACTTCTCGGGCACCAGCACCTGGAACATGCCGGCCTTGACCAGGCGCTTGCCCAGCTTGAGCAGCGCCTTGTCTTTTGTGATGAGCACGCTGGCCTGGGCGTCGCGCGCCACTTCCAGGAATTTCTGGTCGTCGCGGTCGGTGCAGACGGGCAGGCGCACGCCCGATTCGGCGGGCGCCACCACCTTGATCAGCGCATCGAAGCGGGCTGCGGCCAGCGGGCGCGTGGCGTCGTCGAGCGGCAGGTGCTGGTAATGCAGCACGATGTTGTATTCGTCGCGGCAGTCGGCGCGCGTGACGGCTTCCACCGCGCCGGTCTCGAGCGCGGACAGCAGGGCGGCCCAGCGCGGGTCCTTGAAGACGAACAGGTCGAGGCAGACGTTGGTGTCGATGACGATGCGGGGAACGGGTATCATGTCGGCATTCACTAAAAATGGTTATCCAGAAATCTTATAAATCTTATGTTGATCGTGCTCTCGCCTGCCAAAAGTCTCGACCTGGAGACGCCTCCCACCACCGAGCTGACATCGCAGCCGGCCTTCCTCGACCAGTCGGCGCAGCTGATCGACTGCCTGCGCGAATATTCGCCCGCCGACATCGGCCAGCTGATGGACCTGTCCGACAACCTGTCGTCGCTCAACGTGGGCCGCTACGCATCGTGGACGGCAGACACCAGCGAGGGCCGGCAAGCGATCATGGCGTTCAATGGCGACGTGTACGCCGGCCTGGACGCCTATAGCCTGAACGCCCGGCAGATCGATTACGCCCAGGCCCACATCCGCATCCTGTCCGGCCTGTACGGCCTGTTGCGCCCGCTGGACCTGATCCATCCGCACCGGCTGGAAATGGGTACGCGCCTGACTACCACGCGCGGCAAGAACCTGTACGATTTCTGGGGCGAGACCCAGACCCGCGCGCTCAATGCCCTGGCCGCGGAGCAGGGCGCCAGCGCGCTGGTCAATCTGGCGTCCGAGGAATACTTCAAGTCGGTCAAGCCGAAGCTGCTCGACGTGCCGGTGATCACGCCGCAGTTCGAGGACTGGAAGGGCGGCAGGTACAAGATCATCTCGTTCTACGCCAAGCGGGCCCGGGGCCTGATGGCGCGGTATGCGGCCGTCAAGGGCTTGAGCGATCCGCAAAAACTGAAGAAATTCGATGTGGACGGGTACGCGTATGACCCGAAGGATTCGAGCGCGACGACGTGGATTTTCCGTCGCAAGGTGGCGGAGTAAATCCAGGTAAAGGTTGAAAATCCGTCATCCCCGCGCAGGCGGGAATGACGGATCAACAACGAGGGGGCAGCCAGGGCAAATTATTTGCTGCTCCAGAACTTCCACCAGTGACGTTCCGCCTTTTTGCCTTCGTCGAGGAATTTGCTGTTCGGGTAGTTCAGGCGGAATACGCGCTCGGTGTCGTTGCGCAGCTCGGTCATGCCCAGCTTGTCGTAGCTGCGCACCATGATGAACAGCGCTTCTTCGATCGACGGCGTATCGCGGTAGTCGTCCATGATGCCCATGGCGCGGTTGGCTGCCGCCAGGTAGGCGCCGCGGCGGTAGTAGTAGCGCGCCACGTGCACTTCGTACGATGCCATGGCGTTGACCAGGTAGCGCATGCGCATCTGCGCGTCGGGCGTGTAGCGGCTGTTGGGGAACTTGTCCACCAGCTGCTTGAAGGCCGCGTACGCTTCACGCGTGGCTTTCGGGTCGCGCTCGGTGACGTCCTGTTCGTAAACGAAATTGAGCAGGCCGATCTGGTCGTTGAAGTTGATCAGGCCGCGCAGGTAATACATATAGTCGACCTGGGCGTGGTTCGGATGCAGCTTGATGAAGCGCTCGACCGCTGCCAGCGCCTGGGCCTGGTCCTGCGATTTATAATATGCGTACGCGATCTGCATCTGTGCCTGCTGGGCGTAGGTACCGAACGGATAGCTCGATTCCAGACGCTCGTACAGCTGAATTGCACGCTCGTAGTGCGCACCATCTAGTTCTTCGGTCGCCTCCGAGTATAATTTCGAAGCTGTCCAGCCCTTTGTTTCGTCGATTTTCTCCGAGAAGATACCGCACGCTGACAAACTAAGCATCACTAACGTTGCTGCGACTACTGATAATTTTTTTTGCATGTTGTTTTGCAAGAAGCTGTTTAACCAAAGTTTTACAATAGGCTGATTATAGCCGATGGGAATGCTGTGATATTAACTCCAAAGCCGAATTCGGCCGAATCCTCCACCGACATCGACGCTGAGCACATCGGCACGCCCGAGCTGGCCGCCATCGACGGCGACTTCGATGGCGATGAAGACAGCGACGACGGCCTGGCGCCGATCGAGCTGGAACTCACGCCCGAAGCCTGCGGCCAGCGCCTCGACAAGGTCATCTCCGGGCTGGTGCCGCAATATTCGCGCGGACGCCTGCAGATGTGGATTACCGACGGCTTCGTCACCGTGGATGGCAAACCGGCAAAAAGCACCAAGGACACCGTCTACGGCGACGAGAAGATCGTCATTCTGCCCCAACCGGCGCCGGAAGACGAGGCTTTTAAACCGGAACCGGTGGAACTTAACATCGTTTTTGAAGATGAACACCTGATCGTCATTAACAAGCCGGCCGGCCTGGTGGTCCATCCGGGCGCCGGCAACTGGTCGGGCACGCTGCTCAACGGCTTGCTGTACCACTGCCCGCAGCTGTCGGGCGTGCCGCGCGCCGGCATCGTCCACCGCCTGGACAAGGACACCAGCGGCCTGATGGTGGTGGGCAAGAACCTGCCGGCGCAGACCGACCTGGTGCGCCAGCTGGCCGCGCGCACCGTCAAGCGCGAGTACTTCGCGCTGGTGTGGGGCACGCCGCGCATCAGCGGCACCATCGACGCCTCGATGGGCCGCCACCCGAAAGACCGCATCAAGATGGCGGTCTCCACCAGCATGGGCGCCAAGCCGGCGATTACCCATTACGAACTGCTGGCCAGCGGCGATCTCGACCGTCGTCCCGTGAGCCTGATGCAGTGTCGCCTGGAGACGGGCCGCACGCACCAGATCCGCGTGCACATGATGTCGATCGGCTTCCCGCTGGTGGGCGACACCACGTACGGCAAGCAGCACCTGTCCAACGTGTTCCCGCGCCAGGCGCTGCAGGCGCGCCGTCTCGGTCTCGTGCATCCGGCCACCGGCGCGGCGTGCGAGTGGGTGGTCCCGCTGGCGGAAGACTTTGCACAACTGATCGCCCAGGCGGGCATCGCGGAACCGGAACAGCACTGATGAGCATAAACCCACAATGGCTGGAGCCGCACTGGACGGGTTTGCCGGCCAATGTGGGCATGTTGTCGACCACGCGGCGCGGCGGCGTCAGCCCCGCGCCGTATGACGACGGCATGGGACACGGCGGACTCAACTTGGGCACCCACGTGGGCGATCAGCCGCACAACGTTGCGCAGAACCGGTTCATCCTGCGCGAACATTTGCCCGACGATCCGGCTTGGCTGGCGCAGGTGCACGGCACCCACGTGGTGAATCTGTCCAAGGTCGCGCCACAGCAGGTGCCCGAGGCGGACGCCAGCTTTACCACCATCCGCGGCAAGGTGTGCGTGGCAATGACGGCCGACTGCCTGCCGGTGCTGCTGTGCGATACCCACGGCAAGATCGTGGGCGCGGCCCATGCCGGCTGGCGCGGCCTGGCAGCGGGCGTGCTGGAGAACACGGTGGACGCGATGCGCACGGCCGGCGCGGCCGTGGGCGCCGGCGACCTGGTCGCCTGGATGGGACCGGCAATTGGCGCCTACCAGTTCGAGGTGGGCAACGAAGTGCGCCAGGCGTTTTTGCAAAGCGCCATGGACGAGTCGAGCGTGCGCCACGTGACGGCCGCGTTCTCGCCCATCGAGGGCAAGCCGGGCAAGTACCTGGCCAATATCTATGGCCTGGCCAAGCACCGCCTGCTGCGCGCCGGCGTGGCCGAGGTGCATGGCGGCGAATACTGCACGGTGTCCAATTCCGGCCGGTTCTATTCGTTCCGGCGCGATGGCGTCACCGGCCGCCAGGCGTCCCTGGTCTGGCTCAAATAAGTCATGGCGAACCGGCCGGCGGTGGTCGCCCGGCCGCCTTGGCCTGGGCCTGCGCCTTGTTGCGCGCCCGGCGCATGCCGGTGCCCGCAATATATATCCACGTGCCCAGGGGCAGCACACAATAGAATAAAAACGTTACAATTCCCGCAACGATGGTCGGCTCGGTCAGCGCCATCAGTCCCACGACATAGATCCACGCAATAGCAACAATGAGCATGTAGCAACCCAGGTAAAGATACTTAACTATTTTTAGGGAATCAAACATGAATTTGCCCGACCCGCAAGCCATTGCCAACGCCTGGATCACCCAGATGAGCGACCCCGGCCAATGGCAATCCTGGTTCAGCAAGGCGCCCGTGACCGAGGCGAACCCGCTGGCCGCTATCTTGCAGGATATCGGCGCCACGCTCAAACCGGAAGCGATGGAGCAACTGAAGAACGACTATCTGCGCGACTTTGGCGAACTGTGGCAGTCTTTCCTGTCCGGCAAGGCACCAGCGCTGGCCGACCGCCGCTTCAGTTCGGCCGCGTGGCAGGGCAATCCCATGTCCGCTTTTAATGCGGCATCATACCTGCTCAACGCCAGGTTTTTGACGGCCATGGTGGAGACGGTGGAAACGACCCACCAGCAAAAGCAGAAGATCCGCTTTGCCGTGCAGCAGATCGTGGACGCCATGTCGCCGGCCAATTTTCTGGCCACCAACCCGGAAGCGCAGCAAAAACTGATCGACACCAAGGGCGAGAGCCTGACGCGGGGCCTGGCCAATATGCTGGGCGACTTCAACAAGGGTCATATCTCGCTGTCGGATGAATCGGCGTTCGAAGTGGGCCGCAACCTGGCCATTACGCCCGGCACGGTGATTTATGAAAATCCGCTGTTCCAGCTGATCCAGTACACGCCCGCCACGCCTGCCGTGCACGAGCGGCCGCTGCTCATGGTACCGCCCTGTATCAACAAGTTTTACATCCTCGACCTGCAGCCGGAAAACTCGCTGGTGCGCTACGCGGTGGAGCAGGGCAATACCGTGTTCATGATTTCGTGGACCAATCCGGGCAAGTCGCTGGCAACCACGTCGTGGGACGATTACGTGGAGCAGGGCGTGCTGGAAGCGATCCGCATCGTGCAGGACGTGAGCGGCCAGGACAAATTGAACCTGTTCGGTTTCTGCGTGGGCGGCACGCTGGTCTCCACGGCGCTGGCGGTGCTGGCAGCGCGCGGCCAGCATCCGGCCGCCAGCCTGACCCTGCTCACCACCTTCCTCGACTTCAGCGACACCGGCGTGCTCGACGTATTTGTCGACGAAACCCAGGTCGCGCTGCGCGAACAGCAACTGCAGGGCGGTGGCCTGATGCCGGGCCGCGACCTGGCCAGCACTTTTTCCAGCCTGCGTCCGAACGACCTGGTATGGAACTATGTGCAGTCGAACTACCTCAAAGGTAATGAGCCGGCCGCGTTCGACCTGCTGTACTGGAATGCGGACAGCACCAACCTGCCGGGTCCGATGTTCTGCTGGTACCTGCGCAACACGTACCTGGAAAACAGCCTGAAAATCCCTGGCAAGCTCAGCGTGGCCGGCGAAAAGATCGACCTGAGCCTGATCGACGCGCCGACCTTCATCTACGGCTCGCGCGACGACCATATCGTGCCGTGGCTGTCCGCGTTCGGGTCGCTTGCCATCCTCAACCAGGACAAGCCGGACGCCAACCGGTTCGTGCTGGGCGCGTCGGGCCACATCGCGGGCGTTATCAATTCGCCGGCCAAGAACAAGCGCAATTACTGGATCAACGATACGGCCGCAACCGACGGCCAGGCGTGGTTCGACGGCGCGACCGAAGTGGCCGGCAGCTGGTGGCCGCAATGGGCAGCCTTCCTGGCGCAGCACGGGGGCAGCGACGTCCCGGCCAGCGCCGAACCGGGCAATGCGCGCTATGCCCCCATCGAGCCGGCGCCGGGACGGTATGTGAAAGCTAAATCTGACTGACGTTTTCGGGATAATGCAGCTTGGCAATGCAATCAGTTAGTTGCGTTGCAATAAAAACCAGAACTGTTACGAGTTTATGCAAGATTTGCATTTTCCCCTCTATAATAGGACCAAGTAGGCACGTGGAAAGCGGACCGAAGTTCGCTTTTTTTTCGAATTGTTAGAGTACGCGCTGCGGCGCAATAAACGGACTTGTGATGAGTAGTACGAAAAAAAATGCTGACCGTCTGATCAAGAAATACCCGAATCGCCGTCTGTACGATACGCAGACCAGTTCCTACATCACGCTGACGGACGTCAAGCAGCTGGTGCTGGACAACGAAGTATTTACGGTGGTCGACGCCAAGACCAACGAAGATCTGAGCCGCAGCATCCTCCTGCAGATCATCCTCGAAGAAGAGGCCAGCGGCGCGCCGATGTTCTCGAGCGACGTGCTGTCGCAAATCATCCGCTTCTACGGCCATGCCATGCAAGGGATGATGGGCTCGTACCTGGAAAAAAACGTTCAGGCATTTACCGATATCCAGCGCAAATTCACCGGCACCACGCCCGGCGCCATCGACGGCAAGGCGTTCAGCCCGGAAATGTGGACCCAGTTCATGAATGTCCAGGGCCCGATGATGCAAGGCATGATGAACAACTACATCGACCAGAGCAAGAGCCTGTTCGTGCAGATGCAGGAGCAGATGCAAAACCAGAGCAAGAGCCTGTTCGGCACCTTCCCGTTCGGCCCGGTCGTGCCGCCTACCGACAAGAAATAAGCCATCACGCACATTGCGCACAATGCGCACAATGCGCACAATGCGCACTGTGAGCACTGTGAGCACTGTGAGCAAGACCTGAACACGACCGGAGCCCTACATGCAGCTCGACGTCGCACGGCACAACGGCTTCGGCCGATGTGCCGTTTTTATTGTTCAGGCTTCTTGCCAGGCGCGCCGCTTGCGCCGATACCGGATGTGGCTTCGGTATGGTGTTGTACCTCGCCGAGAAATTTGTAGCCGAGTACCAGCGCGCCAATAATCAATACCGTTACCACGTTTACAACGAGATTGCCGCCTACATCGCGCAACCAGCCGAGCCAGGTACGCCTGGCTGACAACATCGCATCGACGGTGGCCAGTTGCCGCTGCAGGCCCGTATTGATAGTGCTGAGGTGCCGGTACAAGACATCTTGCCTGGTATCGGCTTCGGTGCGCTGCACCAGGTCATCGAGGCCTGCGTTAAGAAACGCTTGCGCCATTGCCTCCCCTTGGGATCGATAAGCTGCGATGGACGCATCGAGTGATGCGATGGCATGGAATCGTTCGATCTCTTCCCGGCTTGGATTGCCGCCGGCGGTAGATTTGAAAAACTCGACTTTTTGCTGTTTATAAATGATGTACGCTAACGCGCCGACCAGGTCGTTAGGATCGGCAGTCAACTGTTCGTAAA
>JBEVMD010000534.1:0-32157 GCA_040508835.1 Duganella sp.
TCCGGGGCGTCGGTCCCGGTGCTGAACAGCCAGCCGTCGGCGCGGTAGGTGAGGTGCGCCGTGTAGTCGAATTCATCGCTGAACGACAGCGCCCGCAGGTACGGCTGGTTGAGGCGCCAGCCGGTGGCGCGGCTCCATGGATCGCCGGCGCCGGCATGCCAGGCACCGGTCAACGCCTGCGCGCCTTGCCGCTCCTCCGCCATCACGGCGGCGCAGGCCAGCGCCAGCGCCGCGTCGGGCGCCGCCTTGGCCGCTGCGAACAGCGTGTCGTGGTGGCGCTCGATCAGGCCCGTATCCAGATCGGCGGTGGCAAACGCCTGGCCCTGCACCAGCCGCTTTAAAAAGGCGACATTGGTGTTGAGGCCCACCACCTGGTATTGCGACAGCGCCTGCACCATGCGGGCCAGCGCCTGCTGGCGGTTGGCACCCCACACGATCAACTTGGCGATCATGGGATCGTAATACGGTGAGATGGCGTCGCCGGCGCGCACGCCGGAGTCGATGCGCACCGCAGCCGGCGCATTGGCGTCGCCCCCCAGCTCGAACGACACGGCGGCCGGCAGGCCCAGGTGGCGCAAGGTGCCGATCGACGGCAAAAAACCTTTGTCGGGATTTTCGGCGTAGATGCGCGCCTCGATCGCATGACCATGGATGGCCAGATCGTGCTGCAGCTTGGGCAGCGGCTCGCCGGCGGCGACGCGCAGCTGCCATTCCACCAGGTCGGTACCGGTGATCATTTCGGTGACCGGGTGTTCCACCTGCAGGCGCGTGTTCATCTCCATGAAGTAGAACGAGCCGTCCTGGTTGGCGATGAATTCCACGGTGCCGGCGCCCACGTAACCCACAGCGCGGGCGGCAGCCACTGCTGCCTCGCCCATGGCGGCGCGGCGCTCGGGGGGCATGTTGGGCGCGGGCGCTTCTTCGAGCACCTTCTGGTGCCGGCGCTGCACCGAGCAATCGCGCTCGAACAGGTAGATGTAGTTGCCATTGGTATCGGCAAACACCTGGATCTCGATGTGGCGCGGGCGTTGCAGGTATTTCTCGGCCAGCACCTGGTCGTCGCCAAAGGAGCTGATCGCCTCGCGCTTGCACGACGCCAGCGCATCCTTGAACTGCGCCGAGCTGTCGACCACGCGCATGCCCTTGCCGCCGCCGCCGGCCGACGCCTTGAGCAGCACCGGGTAGCCGATGCGGTCGGCCTGCGCCTGCAGGAAGTCGGGGTCCTGGCGCTCGCCGTGGTAGCCGGGCACCAAGGGCACGTCGGCCTGCTCCATCAGCGACTTGGCGGCGGACTTGGAGCCCATCGCGCGCATGGCCGATGCGGGTGGCCCGATGAACACCAGTCCGGCCTGCGCGCAGGCGTCGGCAAAGTCGGCGTTCTCGGACAGGAAACCGTAACCGGGGTGGATCGCCTGCGCGCCGGTCGCTAATGCGGCAGCGATGATCTTGTCGCCGCGCAGATAGCTCTCGCTGGCAGCGGCGGGACCGATCAGGATCGCTTCGTCGCAGCTGTCCACGTGCTGGGCGTTGGCGTCCGCCTCCGAATACACGGCGACGGTCTTGACGCCCAGGCGGCGCGCGGTGGCAGCCACGCGGCAGGCGATCTCGCCCCGGTTGGCAATCAGAATTTTAGTAAACATGGTCTCTCTCTTTGCAGCTCGTGGCTGGAAGTTTTTTTATGCAGGTCTACAGGTACTGGGAACTGGGATGCGGCGGTAGGGCTTGGCGCCGGATCAGCAGCCGCACTTCTCCTTCGGCGCCGAGTCGAGCACGGCGCCGCGCGTTTTCAGGCCCAGCTTGGCCAGCAGTTCGCGGTCGTCGTTCGCTTCCGGGTTGTCGGTGGTGAGCAGCTTGTCGCCGTAAAAAATCGAATTGGCGCCGGCCAGGAAGCACATCGCCTGCACCGCTTCGCCCATCTGGCGCCGGCCCGCCGACAGGCGCACGCGCGCTTTCGGCATGGTGATGCGGGCGACTGCAATGGTGCGCACGAATTCGAACGGATCGAGCGGATCGATGCCGTACAGCGGCGTGCCTTCCACCTGCACCAGGTGGTTGACCGGCACCGATTCCGGGTACGGATTCAGGTTGGCCAGCTGGGCGATCAGGCCCGCGCGCTGCAGGCGCGTTTCGCCCATGCCCACGATGCCGCCGCAGCACACCTTGAGGCCCGCTTCGCGCACGTGGCCGAGCGTATCGAGGCGGTCCTGGTATTCGCGGGTGGAGATCACGTTGTCGTAGAACTCGGGCGCCGTGTCCAGGTTATGGTTGTAGTAATCGAGGCCGGCGTCCTTCAGGCGCTGCGCCTGTTTTTCTTCCAGCATGCCCAGCGTGGCGCAGGTTTCCAGGCCCAGCGCCTTCACTTCGCGCACCATCTCTTCGACCTTGTCCATGTCGCGGTCCTTCGGGCTGCGCCAGGCGGCGCCCATGCAGAAGCGGGTGGCGCCGTTGTCCTTGGCCTGCTGCGCCGCTGCCAGCACGGTGTCGATGTCGAGGATTTTTTTCGCTTCGACGCCGGTGTCGTAGCGCGCGGCCTGCGGGCAGTAGCCGCAGTCTTCCTCGCAGCCGCCGGTCTTGATCGACAACAGCGTGGCCAGTTCGACGTCGCCGTCCGGGAAGTTGAGGCGGTGGGTCTGCTGCGCCTTGAACATCAGGTCATTGAACGGCAGCTCGAACAGCGCCAGCACGTCGTCCAGCGGCCAGGTGGCGGCAGGGGGCAGGGTGATGGCTGCCGTGGGACGGTGCAGGGCGACGACTTTCGGTTCTTGGAGGGTGTTCGTGGACATTCGGGTTTCCTTCTTGGTTCAAATAGGTTTTTGCGCTGGCCAGTCGGGCAGCAGCGTAAAGTCGAGATGGGCGGCAGCCGCCTGCGCGGTCGGTTGCTCCAGGCGCGGCACGCGGCCCAGCAGCGGCGCAGCAATGCGCTGCGCGAGGGCGGCCACGTTTTCGTCGGCAAAGGCCATGTCGGCCTGGGTTTCGTTGGCTACCCAGCCGGCCAGCGTGAGGCCGCGCGCGGCAATCGCTTCCGCCGTCAGCAGCGCGTGGCTGATGCAGCCCAGGCGCAGGCCCACCACCAGCACCACCGGCAGGTCGAGCTGTTCGGCCAGGTCGGCGGTGTCGAATGCGTCGTTGAGCGGCACGCGGAAGCCGCCCACGCCTTCCACCACCACGGCGTCGGACGCGGCGTTGATTTCCACGTACGCGGCCAGGATGGGGACGGGCGAAATCTCCACGCCCGCCAAAGCGGCGGCGATGTGCGGCGCGGCCGGTTCTTGCAGCAGGAACGGCGTGGTAATCGACGGCAGCAGGTGCACATTGCCGGCAGCGGCCAGCTGGTCGCAGTCGTCGTTGTGCCATTCACCGTCGCGCAGTTCGGCGCCGGCGGCCACCGGCTTCATGCCGCAGGCGCGCACGCCCGCCTGCACCAGTGCGTGCAGCATGGCCGACGACACCAGCGTCTTGCCGATTTCCGTGTCGGTGCCGGTAACGAAGCAGGAAAAACGCGTGGGCATGCCGGCGGCGGCAACGGCGGCTGCCGCTGCCGTTTGCGCGTTGGCCGCTTCGTCGCCGGTGGTGTCAAGGCCGGTGGCAATCCCGGTGGTCACGTCCGGCGTCGTGGCCGGGAGATCGACTGCGATGCCTGGTTCGTCAAGACTCATATTCATTCCTCTTCCAATGCATTGATCGCAGCGCACAGGCGCGCGACTTCCATGCTGCTATGGCCTGCGGACAGGGTGACGCGCAGGCGCGCGGTGCCGGCGGGTACCGTGGGCGGGCGGATGGCGCCGACCCACAGCCCCTGCGCGTACAGGGCGGCGCCGATGCGCATGGTTTCGGCATTATCGCCGATCAGGATGGGTTGGATCGCGGTGGCCGACGGCACGCGTTGCCAGCGGTGCAACTGCAGTCCCGTGCGGGCATCGTCCAATTGTGCCACCAATGCCCCCAGGTGAGCGCGGCGTTGGGCGCCCTCGGCGCCTTCGATCAGGTCCAGGCTGGCCAGCAGCGCGTGCGCCATGGCCGGCGGCGCGGCCGTGGTGAAAATGTAGGGCCGGGCTTTCTGGATCAGCGTGTCGATCACCGTCTCGTGGGCCGCGACAAACGCGCCACCCACGCCGGCCGCCTTGCCCAGGGTGCCCATGTACACCAGGTACGGCGAGCGCAGGTCGAAGTGTTCGAGCGCGCCGTGACCGCGCGCGCCCAGCGTGCCGAAGCCGTGGGCGTCGTCCACCACCAGCCAGGCGTTGTGCTGCTCGCACAGGGCCAGCAGCGCGGGTAGCGGCGCCAGGTCGCCGTCCATGCTGAAGACGCTGTCGGTGACCACCAGTTTGGTGGCCGCGTTGCTGTTGGCGAGCAGCGCCGCCAGGGCGTCGAGGTCGGCGTGCGGGTACACGTGCACGCGCGCGCGCGACAGGCGGGCGCCGTCGATCAGCGAAGCGTGGTTGAGCGACTCGGAAAAAATCTCGGCGTCGCGGTCGCCGGCCGTCAGGCCGCTGAGGATGGCCAGGTTGGCCATGTAGCCGGTGCAGAAGGTGAGGGCGCGCGGGCGTTCCAGGTGCTGGCCCACGAACTGCGCCAGGCGCTCTTCCAGCCGCGCGTGCGGACGCGTGTGGCCGCTGATCAGGTGCGATGCGCCGCTACCGGCGCCGTACATCGCCGCGCCTTCCTGCATGGCCGCGACCAGCAGCGGGTGACTGGCCAGGCCCAGGTAGTCGTTGCTGCAAAAGGCCAGCAGTTCGCGGCCGTCCACCGTCACGCGCGGACCGCACGGCGAATCGACCGTGCGGCGCCGGCGCACCAGGCTGCGGTCGTCCAGCGCCTGCAGCTGGTCCGAGAGTTGAGCGAGTAATTTCATCTCAGACCGCCATGACCTTGTCGAACACCGCCAGCGTGTTGGCGGCCAGGCCGGCGATTTCCTCGTCGTCGAGGATGTACGGCGGCATCAGGTACACGGTGGAACCGATGGGGCGCATCAAGAGTTCATGCTCCACGGCCGTGGCAAAGAAGCGGCGCGAAAAGTCCGGCGCGGCGTCGATGGCGTCGAACGCCCAGATCATGCCCCGGTTGCGGAAGTTGCGCACCTTGTCGTGCTGCGCCAGCGGCTGCAGCGCGGCGGTCAGTTTGGCCGACTTGACCCGGTTGGCATTGAGCACATCGTCTTCCTCGAAGATCTGCAGCGTGGCCAGCGCGGCGCGGCACGCCAGCGGGTTGCCCGTGTACGAGTGCGAGTGCAAAAAGCCGCGCGTGACGTCGTTGCTGTAAAACGCCTGGTAGATGTCGTCGCGCGTCATCACCAGCGACAGCGGCAGATAGCCGCCGCTGATGCCCTTGGACAGGCACACGAAGTCGGGCCATACGCCCGCCTGCTCGCAGGCGAAGAAGGTGCCGGTACGCCCGCAGCCTACGGCGATTTCGTCGAGGATCAGGTGCACCGAATACCGGTCGCACAAGGCGCGCACCAGTTGCAGGTACAGCGGGTCGTGCATCGCCATGCCGGTGGCGCATTGCACCAGCGGCTCGATGATGATGGCCGCGATCCGGTCCGCCTTTTCCGAAAACAGGCGCTCGACGTCGGCGGCGGCCCGGCGGGCCATCTCTTCGGCGGTTTCGCCATCGCGGGCCTGGCGCGCATCGGGCGACATCACCGTTTGCGAGGCGCGCAGCAGCGGGCCGTAGGCATCCTTGAACAGGGCGACGTCGGTGACGGCCAGCGCGCCGATGGTCTCGCCGTGGTAGCTGCCCTTGAGGCAGACGAATTCCTGCTTGTCGGTCTTGCCGTGGTTGCGCCACGAATGAAAACTCATTTTCAGGGCGATTTCCACGGCGGACGCGCCATCGCTGGCGTAAAAGCTGTGACCCAGTACGTGGCCGGTGAGGGCCGACAGTTTTTCGGACAGTTCGATCACCGGCTCGTGGGTAAAGCCGGCCAGCATCGCGTGTTCCAGCATGTCCAGCTGGTCTTTCAGCGCGGCGTTGATGCGCGGGTTGGCGTGGCCGAACAGGTTCACCCACCACGAGCTGATGGCGTCGAGGTAGCGCCGGTCTTCGTGGTCGTACAGCCACGCGCCCTTGCCGCGCTTGACGGAGATCAGCGGGATGGTTTCGTGGTGCTGCATCTGGGTACACGGATGCCATACGCTGCGCAGGCTGCGGGCGACCCAATCGCTGTGATTATTCAATTCCAAAACTGCTCCATGACGTTTAATGCTAACTTAACCAGGCCGGTTTGCGTTTTTCAAGGAACGACCTGACGCCTTCCTTGCCCTGTTCCGAGGCGCGTACCTGCGCGATGCGCTGCGCGGTATCCTCGATCAGCGCGTCGTCCACCGTGCGGCCCGCCACGTCGCGCACCAGCGCCTTGGCCTGGCGCACGGCGGCGGGGCTGTTCGATACCAGCGCTTGTACGATGCCCGCCACTGTCGCGTCCAGTGCATCGGCGGCCACCACTTCGTGCGCAAAACCGATGCGCCGCGCTTCGTGCGCCGTGAACCGCTCGGCCGTCAGAAAATACCGGCGCGCCGCCTGTTCGCCCATGGCCTTGACCACGTACGGCGAAATGGTGGCCGGGGTCAACCCCAGTTTTACTTCGCTCAGGCAGAAATGGGCTTCCTCCGCCGCCACGACAATGTCGCATGCGGCCACCAGGCCCATGCCGCCCGCGTAGCAGTCGCCTTGTACTTGCGCCACCACCGGCTGCGGACACGCGTAGATCGTGCGCAGCATGGCGGCCAGCTGCAAGGCGTCGCCCAGGTTTTCGGCATGCGAATAACCGGCCATTTTCTTCATCCAGTTCAGGTCCGCACCGGCGCAAAAGGCGGGGCCGTTGGCGGCCAGCACGATGGCGCGCACGGTGTCGTCCGCACCAAGTTCGCGGAACGCGCGCGTGATCTCGGCAATCGTGTTTTCGTTGAAGGCGTTGCGCACATCGGGGCGGTTCAGCGTGACGGTGGCCGTGTGGCCGGTGCGTTCCAGCAGCAGGGTGGCGTAGGTCGTGGTGGCGGTCATGGTGGTCCCCTTACATGCGGAAGATGCCGAACTTCGTATCTTCGATGGGCGCGTTGAGCGCAGCGGACAGGCCCAGGCCCAGCACCATGCGGGTGTCGGCCGGATCGATCACGCCGTCGTCCCACAGGCGCGCGGTGGCGTAATACGGGTGGCCCTGCACTTCGTACTGCTCGCGGATCGGCTGCTTGAACGCCGCTTCCTCGTCGGCCGACCAGGCGCCGCCCTTGCCCTCGATGCCGTCGCGCTTGACCGTGGCCAGCACGCTGGCCGCCTGGTCGCCGCCCATGACGGAAATGCGCGCATTGGGCCACATCCACAGGAAGCGCGGCGAAAACGCGCGGCCGCACATGCCGTAATTGCCCGCGCCGAAACTGCCGCCGATAATCACCGTGAACTTGGGCACGGCGGCAGTGGCGACGGCCGTCACCATCTTGGCGCCGTTGCGGGCGATGCCTTCGTTTTCGTATTTGCGGCCCACCATGAAGCCGGTGATATTTTGCAGGAATACGAGCGGGATCTTGCGCTGCGCGCACAGCTCGATGAAGTGGGCGCCCTTGAGGGCGGACTCCGAGAACAGGATGCCGTTGTTGGCGACGATGCCCACCTTCATGCCGAAGATATGGGCAAAGCCGCACACCAGCGTGGCGCCGTAGCGCGCCTTGAATTCGTCGAACTCGCTGCCGTCGACGATGCGGGCGATCACTTCGCGCACGTCGAACGGCTTGCGGGTATCGACGGGAATCACGCCATACAGTTCTTCGGCGGCGTACTTCGGCTCCACCACGGCACGCAGCGCGCCCTGCTGCGGCTTGATGCGATTGAGATTGGAGACGATGGTGCGCGCCAGCGACAGCGCATGCAAATCGTTCTGCGCCAGGTGGTCGGCCACGCCGGACAGGCGGGTGTGGACGTCGCCGCCGCCCAGGTCCTCGGCCGACACCACCTCGCCGGTGGCAGCTTTGACCAGCGGCGGGCCGCCGAGGAAGATGGTGCCCTGCTCCTTGACGATGATCGACTCGTCGCTCATGGCCGGCACGTAGGCGCCGCCGGCAGTGCAGGAGCCCATTACCACCGCGATCTGCGGGATGCCCCTGGCCGACAGGTTGGCCTGGTTGTAGAAGATGCGGCCGAAGTGGTCGCGGTCGGGGAACACGTCGTCCTGGTTGGGCAGGTTGGCGCCGCCCGAATCGACCAGGTAGATGCACGGCAGGTGGTTGTCGTCGGCGATTTCCTGCGCGCGCAGGTGTTTTTTGACCGTCATCGGGTAATAGGTGCCGCCCTTGACGGTGGCGTCGTTACAGACGATCACGCACTCCTGGCCTGCCACACGGCCAATGCCGGTGATGATGCCGGCCGCCGGCGCCGCATCCTGGCCGCTGGCGTCCTGGTACATGCCGTAGGCGGCCATCTGCGACAGTTCCAGGAACGGCGTGCCGGGATCGAGCAGCATCTGCACGCGGTCGCGCGGCAGCAGCTTGCCGCGCGCGACATGTTTGGCGCTGGCGGCCGCGCCGCCGCCGAGGGCAATCGCGGCCACCTTGGCGCGCAAGTCGTCCACCACCGCCTGCATGGCGTCGGTGTTGGTCTTGAAGTCAGCACTACGTGGGTTGAGCTTGGTCTCGATCTGCGGCATGGTTTTCCTTTGCGCGTGGTCTCGCACGCGTCGTGTCGGTTTATTGCGGAAAATGACCGTCAACATAAAACCAGCGCAGCGCGCCTTCGCCACGGTCGTCCGCCTCGCGCACGAAGTTGCTCACTTCGTGCAGGCGCTCGGCGCGGCCGTTGACCTTGAACCGGGCCACGAACTCGACCGTATCGCGGTTCGGATCCGGCGCTACTTCTGCTTTACGTTGACGTAAACGTAAAGCAGATTTTACCTCAAGTCCCAGCCATTGCATTTTTTCATCGGGGCTCACGATGGGCTCGGTGGGACGGGTGCTGGCGTGCCAGGTGGCCAGCAAATACGGCTCGTTGCGCTGGCCATAGGCGGTGTAACGCGAGCGCATCAGCGCTTCGGCGGTGGGGGCGATGGCGGTGCCATCGAGATACGGGCCGCAGCAGGTGGCCAGCGAGGGGCCGCCGCAGGGGCAGCCGGCGGGCGCGGAGGACTTCTTGGACATGGCAACAAGGTCGGGCTGGTGTGACAAGCCAGCATTATCCGCCAAATGACCGGCTTGCGCCCGGCGTGAAGTTACGCTAGATGAAGAAATATAGTGTGTACCCGCGCACACGGTGGTCATATCCGCCATTACACTAGAGGCGTGAGGAGAATCGTATGAGTGAGAGCAGTTTTGAATTCAAGGTGGACGCCAACGACAGCTCGCCGCTGTACATGCAGATCGCGCGCAAGCTCAGCGACGACGTGCATAACGGCCGCTACCAGGTCGACCAGGCGCTGCCGTCCGAGCGCACGCTGTCCGAATTGCTGAACGTTTCGCGCGTGACGGCGCGCAAGGCCATCGACCAGCTGGTCGAGCAGGGCCTGGTGGTGCGCCGTCGCGGTTCCGGCAACTATATTGCGCCGCGCATCGAGCAGCCGCTGTCCAACCTCACCAGCTTTTCCGAGCAGTTGCAGCAGCGCGGACACGTGCCGCGCTCGCGCTGGCTGCAGCGCGCCATCGTCACGCCATCGCCGGAAGAGCAGCTCAGTTTGGGCCTGTCGCCGTACTCCAAGGTGGCCCGCCTGGAACGGCTGCGGCTGGCCGACGACATCGTCATGGCCTACGAGGTCAGCGTGCTGCCGCAGACCGTGCTCAACGATCCCAACCTGGTCGGCAACTCGCTGTACCAGTATCTCGACAGCATCGGCCAGTCGCCGGTGCGCGCGCTGCAGCACATCCGCGCCATGAATGCGTCGCCCGAGCTGGCCAGGCAGCTGGGCGCGCGCGAAGGGCAGGCGCTGCTGTACATCACCCGCATTGCCTACCTTGAGTCGGGCGAAGCCATGGAACTGACCCATTCGTATTGCCACAGCGATCATTACGATTTCGTGGCTGAAATGCGCCGCGCCAGCTGAAGGACGTATGACGCATCAACGCAGCGCCTGGGCCTGGGTGCCCAGCCTTTCCTTCAGCCAGGCCATTCCCTATGTCGCGGTGATGCTGCTGTCCACCGTGATGTACAAAAACCTCGGGATTGCCAACGACGACCTGGCGTTTTATACGTCGTGGCTGTACCTGCCGTGGGTGGTCAAGCCGCTGTGGTCGCCCATTGTCGACCTGTTGGGCACCAAGCGCCGTTGGACCGTGCTGATGCAGCTGGTGTCGAGCGCCGCGCTGGCCGTGGTGGCGTTGACGCTGCACCTGCCGCACTTCTTTGCGCTGAGCCTGGCCGTGCTGTGGCTGATGGCGTTTGCGTCCGCCACGCACGACATCGCCTCGGACGGCTACTACATGCTGGGCCTGCCTTCACAGCACCAGCAGGCGGCGTTTGTCGGCGTGCGCAGCGCGTTCTATAAACTGGCCATGATTGCCGGGCAGGGGGGATTGGTGTACCTGGCCGGCGAGTTGATCCGCACCAGCGACGATCCCGCGCACGCGTGGTCGGTCGTGTTCGGCCTGACGGCAGCGATCTTCGGCGTGCTGTGCGCGTACCACCATGTCATGCTGCCGCGACCTGCGTCGGACCGCAGCACCGGCCAGCGCGGCCACTGGTGGCAGGATTTTATCGAAACCTTTCGCAGCTTTTTCCGCAAGCCGGGCATCGGGCCCATCATCGGCTTTTTGCTGCTGTACCGGCTGGGCGAGGCGCAGCTGCTGAAAATGGCGGCGCCGTTCCTGCTCGATCCGCGCGCCAAGGGCGGGCTGGGCTTGACCACGTCCGAGTTCGGCCTGGTGTACGGCACCATCGGCGTGGCAGCGCTGGTGCTGGGCGGCATTGCCGGCGGCATCGCCATCGCCCGCTTCGGTTTGAAAAAAGCGATCTGGCCGATGCTGGTCGTGATGCACGTGCCGGACCTGGTGTTCGTGTACCTGGCCACGGCCATGCCCACCAGCCTGGCGGTCATCTCCGCCTGCCTGGCGGTGGAACAGTTCGGCTATGGCTTCGGCTTTGCCGCCTTCATGCTGTACATGATCATGGTGGCCGACGGCGAACACAAAACGGCCCATTACGCCCTCTGCACCGGCTTCATGGCGCTGGGGATGATGCTGCCTGGAATGATCAGCGGCAAGCTGCAGCAGTGGCTCGGCTACCAGGCCTTTTTCATCTGGGCCTGCATCTCCACGTTACCGGCGTTTGCGATGACGGCGCTGGTGGACATCCGGCCCGGCTTTGGCCGGAAACAGGCGTAACCCGGCGCCGGCCTTTACCGAGCCCCTGCTGTGTGGGGTAAAAGCGGTCCGGCCGCATTACAATACGACGCTCAACTGTATTGGGGAATGTTTTGGTGTTAAATGCGAAGAAGCGGCTGACCTTGTCCGCCGGCATGGCCGGTGCGGTAGCGGCGCTGATGCAAGGTTGTTCCAGCACGCCCACCGTGCCCGTGCCCGATGCAGGGACGGCTGCCGTGCCGCTGCCGGGTGCGCCATCGCTCACCGATCCGGGCACGCCGCCGCCGGCGCCGCGCGAATTTCGCGCCGCCTGGATTTCCACGGTCGCCAATATCGACTGGCCCAGCCGCAGCAACCTGAGCCCGGAAAAGCAGCAGGCCGAAGCCATTGCCATCCTCGACCGTTGCAAGCTGCTCAACCTGAACGCCATCGTGCTGCAGGTGCGCCCCAGCGCCGACGCCATCTATCCGTCCGCGCTGGAACCGTGGTCGGAGTTCCTGACCGGCCAGCAGGGCCGCGCGCCCAACTACGATCCGCTGCAGTTCTGGATCACCCAGGCCCACGTGCGCGGGCTGGAGCTGCACGCGTGGTTCAACCCGTACCGCGCCAGGCACGCCACGGCCAAGTCGCCGCTGGCGCGCACGCATATGTCGTACACGCACCCGGAAGCGATCAAATCGTACGGGCGCTACCTGTGGATGGACCCGGGCGAACCGGCCGCCGCCCAGCGCACGCTGGACGTGATCCTGGACGTGGTGCGCCGCTACGATATCGACGGCGTCCACATCGACGATTATTTTTATCCTTACCCGATCGACAACCCCACCGCGTCCGGTCCCGAAGGCGTGGCGCTCGATGGCGGCGCCGGCATGCGCAAGGAACTGGAGTTTCCCGATGAGCCGTCGTGGCAGCACTACCTGCTGGGCGGCGGCCTGCTGGACCGCCCGCACTGGCGCCGCCAGAATGTCAACCGCCTGATCGAGGCGCTGTACACGGGCATCCACCGCGAAAAAAGCTGGGTGCGCTTTGGCATCAGCCCGTTCGGCATCGGCCGGCCCGACCGCCGGCCGACCGGCATCGTCGGCTTCAGCCAGTACGACAAGCTGTACGCGGATGCCGAATTGTGGCTGGCCAACGGCTGGCTCGATTACCTGTCGCCGCAGCTGTACTGGCCGGTGGCGCAGGCGCCGCAGGCGTTCGACGTGCTGCTCGACTACTGGCTGGCGCAGAACACGCGCGGCCGCCACGTGTGGCCGGGCCTGTACACGAGCCGCATCGACAACAGCGCCAAGGCGTTTGCGCCCGACGAGATCGTCAAGCAGATCGGCGTCACGCGCAGTCGCGCCGGCGTGCGCGGCCACCTGCACTTTTCCATTGCGCCGCTGATGGAAAACCGCAAGGGCATCACCGACCAGCTGCGCGCGCGCGCCTACCAGTCCGCCGCCCTGGCGCCCGCCACGCCCTGGCTGGGCGCGGACCTGCCTGCCGCGCCGAAAGCGACCGCGCGCCGCGAGACCACCGGCCTGGGCCTGCGCATGGCCGCCGGACCGGGCAAGCCGGTGGTCCATTACGCCATCTGGTCGCGCTACGGCGCCGAGTGGCGCTTCGCGGTGGCGACCGCCTCGCGCCCGTCGCTGCTGCTGCCCGACGACGCCGTGGCCGGCGCCGCGCAGGCAGTGGTGGTGAGCGCGGTGGATCGCCTCGGCAACGAGAGCGCGCGCGTTAGCGTTCCGCTCGCTTGACCATGCTGGCGCTGGGCATCGATGCGGGCGGCACGCAAACGCGCTGGGCGCTGGCCGATGCCGCCGGCGCCATCGTGGCCGACGGTTTTGTCGGCGGCATGTCGGCCACGCAGCTGGCCTCGCCCGAAGGGGGCGCGGCCGTGCGCGCCGTGTTGGCCGCGCTGGCGCAGCAGGTGCTGGCCGTGGGCCGGTCGGCCGCCGTGTGCGCGGGACTGACCGGCTTTGACGGCGCGGCCATGGAACCGGCGTTGTGGCTGGCCGAGGCGCTGGCCATGGCGCCGGCGGCAGTGACCGTGCGCAGCGATATCGAGCTTGCCTATCTTGCCAGCTTCCAGCCGGGCGAGGGATACCTGGTGTACGCCGGCACCGGCTCGATTGCCGCCTGGATCGATGCCGAGCAAACCTTGCATCGCGCCGGCGGACGCGGCGTCACGCTTGACGATGGCGGCGGCGGTTTCTGGATCGCGCGCGAGGCGATGCGCCTGATCTGGCGCCGCGAGGACGAAGCGCCCGGCGCCTGGCAGCAGTCGCCGCTGGCGCGCGCCGTGTTCGACCACGTGGGCGGCAGCGACTGGGCGCTGTCGCGCCAGTTCATCTACGGCCAGGACCGGGGCGCCATCGGCCGGCTGGCGCTGGCCGTGGCCCGGGCCGCGGCCGCCGATCCCGCCGCGCGCGCCATCCTCGAACAGGCGGGACAGGAACTGGCGCGCATCGCGCTGGCGCTGGTGGGCCGTTTCGGTCCGCGCCCCATGGCGCTGGCCGGTCGCGCTGCCGGGCTGCATCCGCTGATCTTCCAGGCGATGCGCGCGGCGCTGCCGGCCGAGTTGCCCTTGCGGCAAATAAGTGTCCCGGCGCACCACGCGGCGGCCCGGATTGCACTACACTTCCCGCATTGAATATTGTCCCAGAGAATGCCCATGAAGATCGTATCGCTGACTGCCGTCTCCACCTTGCTGGCGCTGCTGGCCGGTTGCGCCACCGTGCCGCCGCCCGCCGACCTCGCCATCGACCGCACGCTGAGCGCGCGCGGCCAGAGCGACCGGGTGAAGTACATCATCGTCCATTACACCGTGTCGGACACGCCCCGTTCGATCCGGATTTTGACCACGCAGGACGTCAGCGCCCATTACCTGGTGACCGATGCCGATCGGCCGACCGTGTATGCGCTGGTGGACGAGGCGCGCCAGTCCAACCACGCCGGCTACAGCAACTGGAAGATTTATAACCAGCTCAACGCTGCGTCGATCGGCATCGAGATCGTCAACCCGGGCTTCAAGGACACGCCGGAAGGGCGGGTCTGGTATCCGTTCAAGCCGGCCCAGATCGACCAGCTGGTGGTGCTGCTGAAGGACATCGTCAAGCGCCACCATATCGCGCCGGAAAACATCCTCGGCCACAATGAGATTGCACCGCAGCGCAAGCTCGATCCGGGTCCGCTGTTTCCGTGGAAACGGCTGGCCGACGAAGGCTTGATTACCTGGCCGGAACCGAGCCGCGTGGCCGCGCGCCTGGGCGGCTATCAACTGCAATTGCCCGACATCTTCTGGTTCCAGCGCACGCTGGCGCAAATCGGCTACGCCGTTCCGCAAACCGGCGTGCTGGACCAGGCCACGCGCAACGTGCTGGCCGTGTTCCAGACCAAGTACCGCCCGGCCTTGTTCGACGGCACGCCGGACGCGGAAACCGCCGCCCTGCTGGACGTGCTGACCAGCCCGCTGCCGAAGCTGCCGCTGCCGGCCGCGCCAGTGCCGGCGGGACCGGAGACTGCGCCAGCGGAGTAAGCGTCGCACGTCATCTCACTGCCGCGCCACCCAATCGATCAAAGCATCGAGCACCGCCCGCCCGGCGCCGTTGGCCACGTGCGGATCGTTGAGCATGGCCACCACCACCACCGGCTGGTTGTTGGCGTCCTGGACGTAGCCGGCAATCGCGATCACGCCGTTCAGGCTGCCCGTCTTGATGCGGGCGCGGGTGGCGGCCGGGCTGTCTTTCAGGCGGCGGCGCATGGTGCCGTCGGTGGCGGCGATGGGCAGGCTCGAGAGAAATTCCGGCATCCAGTTGCTTTTCAGGCCAGCCTGCAGCACGCCCGCCAGCTGCGCCGGCGTGGCGCGCTCCACGCGCGACAACCCGGAACCATTGTCCAGCACCAGGCCGGTGCTGTCGATCCGGTGCTGCTGCAGCCAGGCGCGGATGGCGGCTTCGGCGCGGGCGCTGGTGGTGGCGCTGGTACCGTCCGGCGGCAGCGGTCGGCTGCCCAGTTGCGCGTCCGCTTCCAGGCTGCCCAGGCTCAGATACAGCAGGCGCGCCAGCGTATTGTCCGAATTCTTGTTGATGTCGCGAAGTACCTCGGGCAGCGCCCGCGAGACGTGTTCGGCCAGCAGGCGCGTCACGGGCGCGGCGGCCGCAGTGGCTGAAGGCGGCGCCAGCGGCGCGACCGCCGTCGCTTCGGTATCGGCATTGGCGGTGGTGGCCATATTGGTCACGTTGGCCGCAGGGGCCGGCAGGGGCGCAGTGGTGGTACCGGCGGCGCCGGCGCTGGTCCCGCCGTTGACGGCCGTGGTGGGCGGCGCGACCGGTGCGCTGGCTTCGCGCACCGCGCCCGCAATGGTGCCGCCCAGCTTGCGCCAGGTGGCGCGCACCAGCCGCGCCAGGTAATCATGCGGGTCAAGCACGTTGATGTTGACGGTTTTTACGCAATCGCGCGGGAAGCTGCCGTGCAGGACCACGTCGATGCGGTCGTCGGTGCGGGTAAAGTCCGGCGTGCGCCAGCCTTGCTCCCATTGCGGGCAGGTGGCATCGGTCAGCTTGAGGTCCGAGCGCACCGTGACCTTGTCCATCTCCGGCATCATCAGCAGCGACAGCTGGCCGCCCACTGCGCGCAGTTCCAGCTTGAGCAGGTTGGTGTTGATCAGCAGGGCGTCGGGCACCACGTTGTAGTAGGCCCACGGATATTCGTCGAACGGCGGCAGTCCCACGTCGGTGCGCGCGGGCTGGAACAGCTGGCGGTCGAGCACGACGTCGCCGCCGATGGTGTGGATGCCCTGGTTGCGCAGCGCTTGCAGCATGTGGGCAAGCACGTCTTCGTTGAAGTCGGCGTCGGCGCCGCCGCGCACGATCAGGTCGCCTTGCAGCACGCCTTGCTCGAGGTCGGCGCTGCTGCGCAGTTCGGTGCGGCCGCGAAATACCGGGCCCAGCTGTTCGAGCGCCGTCATGGCCGTGAACAGCTTCATGGTCGATGCCGGCTGCATCACCTGTTGCGGGTTGTGGGCCAGCAGCGTGGTGTCGCCGCGCAGGACGACGATGCCGGCGGCGTCCGCCGGAATGCGCGCCGCCTGCATCAGTTTGGCAACCGGCTCGGGCAGGTCGGCAGCGTGCGCGGCGCCGAGCAGAAGCAGGGCGGCAAACAGGGAACGTCGTAACATGGGCATCTCAGTGGAAGAAAAGGTAAGCGACCGCAATGGCGGCCATCACGCCGGCGAAGTCGGCGATCAGGCCGCATGAAATCGCATAGCGGGTCTTGCGGATGCCGACCGAGCCGAAGTACAGCGCCACGATATAGAACGTGGTGTCGGCGGAACCGTTGAACACGCAGGCCAGGCGGCCGACAAACGAGTCGGGGCCGTAGGTTTGCATGGTGTCGATCATCATGGCCTTGGCGCCGCTGCCGCTGAGCGGCTTCATCAGCGCAGTCGGCAGCGCCGGCACGAAATCGGTATTCAGGCCCAGGTGGGAAAACGCCCACGTAAAACCCTGGACGACAAAATTGAAGACGCCGGCGTTGCGGATCACGCTGATGGCCACCAGCATCCCCACCAGATAGGGAATCACCTTGATCGAGGTTTCGATGCCGCCCTTGGCGCCTTCGATAAAGGCGTCGTACACATTGACCTGCTTGCGCAGGGCGCCCAGGATGAAGCCGACGATCACGAGCAGCAGCAGCAGGTTGCTGAACACGGTGGAAAACTTCTGGATCTCGGCCTTGGTCAGAAATTCGGTGAAGTACCAGATCAGGCCCAGGATGGCGGCGGTCATGCCGCCCAGCCAGCCCAGCACCACGCGGTTGATCAGGTTGATGCGCTGGCGGATCGACACCACGATGATGCCGGTCACGGTGGCCACGTAGGTGGCGATCAGGCACGGAATAAAAATGTCGGCCGGATCGGCCGCGCCCATGATCGAGCGCTGCGCCATGATGGCGACCGGGATCAGGGTCAGGCCCGACGTGTGCAGTACCAGGAACATGATCTGGGCATCGGTCGGTTCGTCGGGCTTGGGGTTGAGCGTTTGCAGGCTTTCCATCGCCTTCAGGCCGAACGGCGTGGCCGCGTTGTCCAGGCCCAGCAGGTTGGCCGAGAAATTCATCACCATGTGGCCGTTGGCCGGATGGCTGGCTGGCACGCCGGGAAAGATGCGCGAGAAAAACGGCGCGATGATGCGCGCCAGCAGGTTGACGGCGCCCGCTTTTTCGCCCACGTTCATGATGCCCAGCCACAAGGTCATGACGCCGGCCAGCGGCAGGGCGATGTCCATCACGCTGGACTTGGCGGAATCGAAGGTGCCGTCGACGATGCGCTTGAAAATGTCCGTGTCGCCCATGAAGAAAAACTGCAGCAGCGCGGCCAGCAGGCCGACCACAAAAAATCCGGACCAGATGTAGGTGAGCGACATAATTTCTTGAGAGCAGTGGGCGACTGACGCAGTATAGCGGGGGAAGGGCGCGCCGCGCCATCGGTGTCACGTCGCGCCGGCCGCCTGGCACTGGACGACGCCGCACAGACGTGCTGTCGGCTTGTGCGTAGAATAAAGCAATGAAATTCCTTAATCGAAGGGGGCTGGTGTACGTCATCACGCACCCCATGGCTTTCCTGGTGCAATGCCTAAAGGGCTTTCGTGCCAACCAGGGCCTGCTGCTGGCAGGCGCGGTCGCCTATTACTCCTTGCTGTCCATCGTGCCGCTGCTGATGCTGGTGGTGGTGGCGCTGTCGCACGTGATCGACGAATCGGTATTGCTGGAAACAGTGGGCCGCTACCTGGGCTGGCTGGTGCCCGGACACTCGGCGCCGATCGTGGAAGAGGTGTCGCACTTCCTCGATCACCGCGACGTGGTGGGCGGCGTGCTGCTGGTCAGCATGGTGTTCTTCAGTTCGCTGGCGTTTACCGTGCTGGAAAACGCCATGTCGGTCATTTTTAAGCACCGGGTGGAAATCAAGCGGCGCCGCTTCCTGATCTCGGCCATCATGCCCTATTGCTACATCCTGTCGCTGGGCGCGGGCATGCTGCTGGTGACGCTGGTGGCCGGCAGCCTGCAGGTGATGGGCGAGGAGAGCGTGTGGCTGTTCGGCTATCAATGGTCGCTGCAGGGTGTCTCGGGCGTGCTGCTCTATATGCTGGGTTTTGGCGGCGAGGTGCTGGTGCTCACGTCCATCTATCTGGTGATGCCGGTAGGCAGGCTGTCGCTGTCGCATGCGCTGATCGGCGGCGTGACGGCGGCGCTGTTGTGGGAGTGCGCGCGCCACATCCTGGTCTGGTATTTTACGACGCTGTCGCAGGTGAACGTGGTGTACGGGTCGATGACCACCGCCATCATCGTCATGTTCAGCCTGGAGATCGGCGCGACCCTGCTGCTGTTCGGCGCCCAGGTGATTTCCGAGTTCGAGCGCGCCTGCCGCCACAAGCCGCGCAAAGTGCGGGCCCTCAACACGGAAGCTACATCAGTAAAATAATTTGTGCGCCGCACAAATATCTGTGTTACACTACGTTCGTGGTTGAGGTCTGCACGTTGTGCGTGCCGACAGTCCCACCTCTGGCATATGCGCCGCGCAACGAACTGTGTAAGTTCGAACCGCAGGTGACGCAGATGCCGAAGCTGTCTTTCGAATACGTTGGTCGACTTACACGTCAGGGGCACCATGCAGATAGCATGGGCGCCTGAGATTACCGCCTCACTTGGCAGATAGCCCTGGAGACCGGTACGATTAAAGCATTGGTAATACATTGGAACGAAGCCCGCTAGCTGATGCTAAGCGGGCTTTTTTTTGACCTAATTTTCCGGGGTGGCCGAGGTGGCCAAGGTGGCACTGAGCGCCTCGCCAATCGCATAAAAATGTCCGCCGGCCACGTGGTGCACGCTGCGCAGCGAGGGATCGGCCGTCTCGAACTGCCAGTGCCCGTCCTTGAACGCACGGGTGTCGGACCATGCGCCCACCACTTCGCCGATAAATAAATCATAGGTCTGCTGGTTGTGCGGCTCCGGCACCAGGCGGCATGCCAGCCAGGCCGAGCATCCGGCCACGAACGGTAGCGCGTATCCGTCCATGCGGAACAGTTGCACGCCCGACTGTTGCAGCTTGTCGGGATCGGTGGCCAGGCTGTGCGTGCCCAGGGCCTCGGTCAGCTGCAGTTGCGCCACGGTGGGCACTTGCAGCACGAACATGCCGCTGCCTTCGATCAACGCGCGGGTGGCGGTGATTTTGTCGATTACCACCGTCACCTTGGGCGGCGCGAAGTCCAGCGCGCAGGCCCAGGCGGCCGCCATGACGTTGTCCACGCCGTCGTGGCGGCTCGAGACCAGCACGGTCGGGCCGTGGGTGAGCAGGCGGTACGCTTTTTCCAGCGGTACGGGAGCGATGTCAGCAGTCATTGGGGGCCTTGTTCATGTCGATGGCATGAGTATAGCCCGCGCGCTGCAAAGTACATTTACAGGGCGCGCGCGATCAGCAGTTTCTGGATATCGCTGGTGCCTTCGTAGATCTGGCACACGCGCACGTCGCGGTAGATGCGTTCCACGGGAAAATCGCTGACATAACCGTAGCCGCCGTGCACCTGGATCGCCTCCGAGCACACCCGTTCGGCCATTTCGGATGCGAACAGCTTGGCCATCGCCGCTTCCTTCAGGCATGGCAGTCCCGCATCCTTCATCGACGCCGCATGGCGGATCAGCTGGCGCGCGGCCTCGATCTGCGTGGCCATGTCGGCCAGGCGGAACTGCACGGCCTGGTGCTCGAAGATAGGCTTGCCGAAACTTTCGCGCTCGCGCGCATAGTGCAGCGCCGCCTCGTACGCGGCGCGCGCCATGCCTACCGCCTGCGAGGCAATGCCGATGCGTCCGCCTTCCAGGCCCGACAGCGCGATCTTGTAGCCCTGTCCCTCTTCACCGATCAGGTTGGCTGCCGGAATGCGGCAGTTGTCAAAGACGATCTGCGCCGTGTCGGACGAGTGCTGGCCCATTTTCTGTTCCAGGCCTGCCACCACGTAGCCAGGCGCGGACGTGGGCACCCAGAACGCGCTGATGCCTTTCTTGCCGGCCGTCTTGTCGGTGACGGCCATGACGATCGCCACGTCCGCCGTCTTGCCGCTGGTGATGAACTGCTTGACGCCGTTGAGTACGTAGTCGTCGCCGGCGCGTACGGCCGTGGTGCGCAGGGCGGCCGCGTCGCTGCCCGTGTGCGGTTCGGTCAGGCAGAACGCGCCCAGCATCCGGCCCTGCGCCAGCGGCCGCAGCCATTGTTCCTTCTGGCGGGCGTTGGCATACATCATGGCGATGCTGCAGACGGGGCAGTTGTTGACGGAGATGATGGTGGACGTGCCGCCGTCGCCCGCCGCAATTTCTTCCAGGACCAGGGCCAGGGACACATAATCCATGCCGGCGCCGCCCAGTTCTTCGGGCACCGCCACGCCGAATGCGCCCAGCGCTGCCAGTTCCGCCAGCTCCTCTTTCGGGAAATGGTGGTCGCGGTCCCAGCGGGCGGCGTTGGGAGCGAGCCGCTCCTGCGCGAACGTGCGCAGGGCGTCGCGGATCATCTCGTGTTCCTGGCTCAATATCATGGCGTCTCGTTTTTTTGTAGGTCGCGGCTGGGCTTACCAGCCGATGTCGCTGCCGTCGTAGTTGCGGTACACGGCGGTTTCCGACGCGGGCACGGTGGCCAGCGTGTTGCGGATGCCGGCCGCGCTTTCCTGCGGCGAGAGATCGGCGCCGTCGCCGCCCATGTCGGTGCGCACCCAGCCCGGGTGAAACGCCACGCAGGTCACGCCCAGCTTGCCGAACACGAGCGACGTGTCGATCAGGACCGAGTTCAACGCGGCCTTGCTGGCACGGTACAGCGAACCGCTCGGACTGCTGCGTTCGCTCAGCGAACCCATACGCGACGACAGCACGGCCAGCTTGCCGCGCTTGGCGCCCACCATAGGCGCGACGATGGGCAGCAGGCGCATGGCGGCCAGCACATTGGTGTGCATCACGCTGTCGAAATCCGACTGCTGCGGGAAGCCGTCGCTGCGCGGGCCGTACACGCCCGCGTTGAGAATGGCGACGTCGAGTTCCTCGCCGTCGAGCTTCCAGCCGAGGCCGGCGCATGCTTCGACGTCGGTAACGTCCAGCTTGTGGGCTGCGGCGCCCAGCGCAGTCAAGGCAGCGCAGGCCTCGGCCTGGCGCGCGGTGGCGATCACGCGCCAGCCGTCCGCCACGTATTGCGTGACCAGTTCCAGGCCGATGCCGCGCGACGCGCCAATAATCAGTGCAGTTGCCATTGTTTAGTTGTCCTCTATCAGTTCGATCGCCATGGCGGTGGCTTCGCCACCGCCGATACACAGGGCCGCCACACCCTTCCTGCCGCCGGTACGCTTGAGCGCGCCGATCAGCGTGACGATGATACGCGCTCCGGACGCGCCGATAGGGTGGCCTAGCGCACACGCGCCGCCATGTACGTTGATTTTGCTGTGCGGGATGTCGAGGTCGCGCATGGCGGCCATGGGCACGGCCGCAAACGCCTCGTTGATTTCGAACAGGTCCACGTCGCTGCTGCCCCAGCCGGTTTTTTTATACAGTTTTTCAATGGCCCCGATGGGCGCGGTGGTAAACAGGTCGGGCGCCTGGGCGTGGGTGGCGTGGCCGTGGATGCGGGCGATCACGGGCACGCCCAGCTGTTTGGCGGTCGATTCGCGCATCAGGACCAGCGCGGCGGCGCCGTCGTTGATCGACGACGACGAGGCGGCCGTGATCGTGCCGTCTTTTTTAAAGGCGGGACGCAGGGTGGGGATCTTGTCCAGCTTAGCCTTGAGCGGGCCTTCGTCCTGCGCGATCACGGTGTCGCCGGCGCGGCTGGTGACGGTGACCGGAGCGATTTCCCACTTGAACCAGCCTTCGCGGGTGGCGGCCTGCGCCCGTTGTACGGACGCGATGGCAAAGCTGTCCTGCGCCTCGCGGCTAAACTGGTACTTGGTCGCGCACTCTTCGGCAAACGTGCCCATCGAGCGGCCTTCGCCGGTTTTTTCGTTGCGCGAGTAGGCGTCTTCCAGGCCGTCGTACATCATGTGGTCGAACAACATGCCGTGGCCGATGCGGTAGCCGCCGCGCGCCTTGGGCACCAGGTAGGGCGCGTTGGTCATCGATTCCATGCCGCCGGCCACCACCACGTCGGCGCTGCCGGCCACCAGCTGGTCGTGGGCGAAAATAGCGGCCTGCATGGCCGAGCCGCACATCTTGGACAGGGTGACCGCGCCCGTCGATGCCGGCAGTCCCGCCTTGAGCAATGCCTGGCGCGCGGGCGCCTGGCCCTGGCCCGCCATCAGGCAATTGCCGAAATAAACGTGCTCGACCAGATTGGCGTCGATGCCGGCGCGCGCGACGGCCGCTTCGATGGCCACCGCGCCCAAGTCGTGTGCTGCCTGGCCGGAAAAATCGCCCTGGAAGGCGCCCATGGGGGTGCGCGCGGCACCGACGATGACGACAGGATCATGCATTTCGAGTCTCTCCATAAACGGGGGGCCGGATTGCCAACGGTTCGCGGCCGATGTCGTGCTGCTGGGGGGGCTTAACGGGTTTCCGCGAACAGTTCGCGGCCGATCAGCATGCGGCGGATTTCGCTGGTGCCGGCGCCGATTTCGTACAGCTTGGCGTCGCGCCACAGGCGGCCGACCGGGTAGTCGTTGATGTAGCCGTTGCCGCCCAGGGCCTGGATGGCCTCGCCTGCCATCCACGTGGCTTTCTCGGCGCTGTACAGGATGGCGCCGGCCGCATCCTTGCGCAGGTTGCGGACCGCCTCGGGCGTGGTGGCGCGGTCGCAGGCCTGGCCCACGGCGTACACATACGCCTTGCACGCCATCATGGTGGAATACATGTCGGCCAGCTTGCCCTGCATGAGCTGGAATTCGCCGATGGCCTGGCCGAACTGGGTACGCTCGTGGATGTACGGCACCACCGCATCCATGCACGCCTGCATGATGCCGAGCGGACCGCCCGACAGCACGGTGCGTTCGAAGTCCAGGCCCGACATCAGCACGTTGACACCCTTGCCCACGCCGCCCAGGACGTTTTCCACCGGTACTTCGCAGTTGTCGAACACCAGTTCGCCCGTGTGCGAACCGCGCATGCCCAGCTTGTCGAGCTTTTGCGCCACCGAAAAGCCGGGATAATTTTTTTCGATCAGGAAGGCGGTCATGCCGCGCGGGCCGGCGTCGAGGTCGGTCTTGGCGTACACCACCAGCACGTCGGCGTCGGGACCGTTGGTGATCCACATCTTGGTGCCGTTCAGGATCCAGCGGTCGCCTTTGAGTTCGGCGCGCAGTTTCATGCTGACCACGTCGGACCCGGCATTCGGCTCCGACATGGCCAGCGCACCGATGGATTGCCCCGAGATCAGCTTGGGAAGATAGCGCTGTTTTTGCGCCTCGGTGCCGTTGCGCTTGATCTGGTTGACGCACAGGTTGGAGTGGGCGCCGTACGACAGGCCCACCGAGGCGGACGCGCGCGAGATTTCTTCCATCGCCACGATGTGGGCCAGGTAGCCCATGTTGGCGCCGCCGTATTCCTCGCCGACGGTGACGCCCAGCACACCGAGGTCGCCCAGCTTGCGCCACAGGTCCATGGGAAACTGGTCGGAACGGTCGATCTCGGCCGCGCGGGGGGCGATTTCGGCGGCGGCGAACTGCTGCACCGCTGCGCGCAGGGCGGCGATGTCCTCGCCATGGTCAAAGGTCAGTCCGGGCAAATGCAGCATGTCTTCCTCGTTATTGTGTTTTGAGTGGAATGCCCATGATACGCCGGAGTGACGTTAACGTAAACGTCAAGTGTGCTCGGTGCTGCCTGCGGCCGTGGCGGCAGCCATCATGCGCTTGCATTCGTCCTCGTGGGCCGTGATTTCGGCCAGCGTCATGTCGATATCCTCGCGTTGCTGTTCCAGCGTTTCGCGGTGGCGCGCCAGCACACCGAGAAAACGATTCATCTGGGCCGTGGTGTCCTTGGGCGATTCGTACATGTCCACCAGGTCGCGGATGTCGGACAGCGCCAGGCCCAGGCGCTTGCCGCGCAAGGTGAGCTTGAGGCGGGTACGGTCGCGCGGCGTGTAGACGCGGTTGCGGCCGCCCGCGCCTTCGCGCGAGGGGCTCAGCAAGCCCTGGTCTTCGTAAAAGCGGATGGCGCGCGCCGTGATGTCGAATTCACGGGCCAGTTCGGAAATAGTATAAGTAGACATCGGCAGAATAATTGATGGATTTCCGTTGACGTTAACGTCACCGTTTTGCCAGCCATTGTAACGCGCCCGCGCCGGTTTTTTGAGCAATACCGCGGCCAGGTGTGGCGCAGAGGTATCGTGCGCGACGATCGGTGCACCGCGCCGCATCATAGTTCTCGCGTAAAACAGGGTTAATTACTGGCCGGTTGTTGCAGGCGCTGATAAAATTGCAATTTATCAATGCTCATTTGGCACACTCCACAGTTAAGTGTTCCACAACAGCAAAAAACAAAATAAAATTCGCTGACGCCGTTGAGAGCTATGGCTTTTGACAGAGGCGAAATGTTAACTCCAGAATCACATAGCGTCACAATTCAAGCTCCGCTTCAAGAGACTGACTTTCATGACGCAACATGAAATAGTGCAACGATGAATTCCTCTAATGAACGCGAAAGCTTTAGCCAGCGTCTCCAGCAGGCGCTGAAGAACGCCCATTACTCTCCTGACAGCCCCACCCGGCTGGCGCGGGAGTTCAATATCCGCTTTGACGGCCGGCCCATTACCGTCCACGCAGCCCGCAAATGGCTGGTGGGCGAGGCCATTCCTACCCAGGAGAAGCTGCGCATGATTGCCCAATGGCTCGGGGTGCCGGCCGAATGGCTGCGCTTTGGCGGCGTCGAGCAGGGTGCCCCCGAGGGTGAGACCGGCAACGGCGTCTCGCGTTTCGAATCGGCCGACGTCAAATTAATTGCTGATTTACAGCGCCTGGACGAACATCACAAGCAAATTGCGCGCGAATTTATTCGCATGCTGGTCCGCGTTAACTACCAAAAGTAATAAATTTTGACGGCTGTTGCATTGTCCGGCGATGCTGTAATGATTGTTGCCGTGTGAAACTGGTTTCATGCAGAAGCCGGTTTTTGTTCGGCATCAGCGCTTTACTGCAGTACCTTGTGTAATTGAAGTGCGTTTGAAGTTCGTTTGCGAATTGTCATGGTTCGTTGGCGAATTTCAGGCACAATGGGGAGTCAGCGCCGCTGATCGCAGCATTTACTTGGAGTCCAGCTCTTGAGCCGTCTTATGAAAAGTAACTACAGCAACGTCGCGCAGCTTAAAGAGTTAATGACCGCTCCCCCCATGACGGCCGCCCAACATGCCGAGGTCATGCGCAAGCGGATCGCCCATCGGCGCATGGTGGAAGAAGCGAGGGAACTGAAAAAGGCGGACGAAGGACTGCGTTTCAGCGCACGGTAAAGCCAGCACGAGCGTGCGCATCGGCAGGCATGGCTGCGCCGGCAGCGTATGCCGCCGCCCAGCGTATGCCGCCGCCCCACATATGCCGTCGCCAGCGTATGCCACCGCCCAGCGGCTGCCACCGCCCAGCGGCTGACCGCTGCTAGTGCGCTGCCTCTGCAGGTTTCATGCCGTTCCAGCGCGGGGTCAGCGCATGCGCGATCCCGAACAGATCGAGGACCCGTCCCACGGTGTGGTCGACCATTTCCTCAATGCTTGCCGGACGGTGATAAAAGCCGGGGAGCGGCGGATAGATAATCCCGCCCATTTCCGTGACTGCCGTCATATTGCGCAAGTGCGCCAGGTTGAACGGGGTTTCCCGCACCATCAGCACCAGCCGGCGGCGCTCCTTGAGCACCACGTCGGCCGCGCGCGCGATCAGGTTGTCCGACAGGCCATGGGCCACCGACGCCAGCGTCTTCATCGAGCACGGCGCCACAATCATCCCTTCCGACTGGAACGACCCGCTGGCAATCGATGCGCCAATGTCGCGCACCTTGTGCACCACGTGGGCCATCGCTTCCACGTCGCGCCGCTGCAGGCCGGTTTCCTGGTGCAGCGTGAGGACCGCAGCGTCCGAGACCAGCAGGTGGGTCTCGACGCCGGCAGTGTGTTGCAAATGCTGCAGCAGACGCACGCCATACACCGCGCCGGTGGCGCCAGTGATGGCAATGATCAGCCGCAGCGGGCGATCAGGCATCGAGCAGCGCCTTCAGTTCGCCCGATTCGAACATTTCATTCATGATGTCCGAGCCGCCCACGAATTCGCCCTTGACGTACAGCTGGGGAATGGTTGGCCAGTTCGAGTAGTCCTTGATGCCTTGGCGAACTTCCGGATCTTCCAGCACGTTGACGGTGGCAATGTTGTCCACGCCGCATGCTTTCAGGATCTGGATGGCGCGACCGGAAAAGCCGCATTGCGGGAACTGGGCGGTGCCCTTCATGAACAGCACCACCGGGGTGTTGGTCACGGTCTCTTTGATCCAGGATTGTACGTCGCTCATAGCTGCCTCGGTATTGAAGTAAATGAATGGCGACATTTTATAAGAAATGCGCCTGCCGCGTATCGCAGAAGGCGAGAACTCCGCATGGAATGTCGCTTGCGCGCGATTTATCGCGCGTCAGCGGTCCCGCAGCCGGCAAGCTTGGCGGGCAGGTTCAACCGCGCAGCTTGGCAAATGCAGCGGCCATGCTGCCGCCGGCCGGTTGTTCGCGCGCGGTGTGCTTCTGGTGCTGGCCCATGCTCTTGCGGTCGTTGCGGTCGGCGCGCTGCTGCGGTTGCGCACCCGGTTGCGGCGCGCTGTCGGTCAGGCGCATGGTGAGCGCGATGCGCTTGCGCTTTTCGTCCACTTCCAGCACTTTCACTTTCACCACCTGGCCGGCCTTGACCACCGTGTGCGGGTCTTTCACGAACGTGTTCGACAGGGCCGAGATGTGCACCAGGCCGTCCTGGTGCACGCCGATGTCCACGAACGCGCCAAACGCGGCCACGTTGGTCACCACGCCTTCGAGGATCATGTCCGGGCGCAGGTCGCGGATTTCTTCCACGCCTTCCTTGAAGGTGGCGGTGGTAAATTCCGGCCGGGGATCGCGGCCCGGCTTTTCCAGTTCCTTCAAGATATCGGTGATGGTGGGCACGCCGAAGGTGGCGTCCGCATACTTGGCGGGATTGAGGGACTTGATCAATGCCGATTCGCCGATCACGCCCTTGATGTCTTTTTTGATGTCGGCCAGGATTTTTTCCACCAGCGGATACGATTCCGGGTGCACGGCCGAGGCGTCCAGCGGATTGTCGCCGCCCGTCACGCGCAGGAAACCGGCGGCCAGCTCGAACGTCTTGTCGCCCAGGCGCGGCACGGCCTTCAGGCTGCTGCGCGACGTAAACGCGCCTTTCGCATCGCGATACGTGACGATGGACTGCGCCACCGACGCCGACAGGCCCGACACGCGCGCCAGTAGCGGCGCCGACGCCGTGTTCACGTCCACGCCCACTGCATTGACGCAATCCTCGACCACGGCGTCCAGCGTGCGCGCCAGCTGGGTTTGCGACACGTCGTGCTGGTACTGGCCCACGCCGATCGATTTCGGGTCGATTTTCACCAGCTCGGCCAGCGGGTCCTGCAGGCGGCGGGCAATCGATACGGCGCCGCGCAGCGACACATCCATGTCCGGCAATTCGCGCGAGGCGAATTCGGACGCCGAATATACCGACGCACCGGCTTCCGAGACGACGATCTTGCTCATTTTTTGCTCGGGGCAGCGCTTGATCAGGTCCTGCGCCAGTTTGTCGGTCTCGCGCGATGCGGTGCCGTTGCCGATCGAAATCAGCGACACATTGTGCTTGGCCGCCAGCTTGCCCAGCGCATGCAGCGACCCTTCCCAGTCGTTTTTCGGCTGGTGCGGATAGATCACGGCCGTATCGACCACCTTGCCGGTGGCGTCCACCACCGCCACCTTGACGCCGGTGCGCAGGCCAGGGTCCAGGCCCATGGTGGCGCGCTGGCCGGCCGGTGCCGCCAGCAGCAAGGCTTTCAAATTGGTAGCGAAGACGTTGATGGCGTCGAGCTCGGATTTTTCGCGTAGCGCGCCCATCAATTCCGTATCGAGGTGCATGAAACTTTTGACACGCCAGGTCCAGCGCGCCGTGTCGGCCAGCCACTTGTCGGCCGCGCGGCCTTGCTGCCTGATGCCGAAGCGGGCGGCAATGCGGCTCTCGCACGGATTGTGCGGCGCGTCCCACTTGGGCTTTTCCGGTTCGCTGTCCAGGCGCAGCGTGACGTCGAGTATGCCTTCGCGGCGGCCGCGCATCAGCGCCAGCGCGCGGTGCGACGGCACCGTGCCCAGCAGTTCGGAATAATCAAAGTAATCGGCGAATTTTTCGCCTTCTTCTTGCTTTCCTTCAATAACTTTCGACTGGACAATGCCATGCTCCTGCACATATTCGCGCAGCGACTGCAGCAAGTTGGCGTCTTCCGCAAAGCGTTCCATCAAAATCTGGCGTGCGCCGTCCAGTGCGGCCTTGGTATCGGCCACGCCCGGGTTGCTGCCGTCGCTGGTGGTAAAGGCGTCGCGCAGGAATTTGGCCGCTTCCGTCTCCGGGTGCAGGTCGGGGTTGGCCAGCAGGTCGTCGGCCAGCGGCGCCAGTCCCGCCTCGAT
Organism: Duganella sp.; assembly: GCA_040508835.1. Classification (GTDB taxonomy): domain Bacteria; phylum Pseudomonadota; class Gammaproteobacteria; order Burkholderiales; family Burkholderiaceae_D; genus Rugamonas. The sequence goes on from JBEVMD010000534.1 coordinate 28,912, forward strand.
GGCGATCTGCGCCTTGGTGCGGCGTTTTTGCTTGTAGGGCAGGTATAAGTCTTCCAGGCGGGTCTTGTCTTCCGCGTGCATGACCGCATCTAGCAAGACCGGCGTCATTTTGTTTTGCTCGGTGATCGACGCCACGATGGCGGCGCGGCGGTCTTCCAGCTCGCGCAGGTAGCGCAGGCGCTCTTCGAGCAGGCGCAGCTGGATGTCGTCGAGGCCGCCGGTTGCTTCCTTGCGGTACCGGGCAATGAAGGGCACGGTGGCGCCCTCGTCCAACAGAGCGATGGCGGCGGTCACCTGGGCCGGTTTAGCATTGAGTTCCAGGGCAAGGCGTTGTTCGATGGAAGGCAGCATGTGGGGTCATTCCTTAGAAGGCAAGCCCGGAATCATACGCAAACCGTGCGATTGCGCCAGTCTTGACAGCTGAAAAGGACTGTGCGCGGCAGACAACGTGCGGAAAGGCCTATAGATAGTCAGGTTTTCTATAGAATCCGCAAACACGAACGCGTGTATGGCGGATAATATCGCCTGTTGCCGTTTTTGAACCATCTTTGAACAACAATGCGACCCATGGATTTTACCCGCGACGACGCTCCTGATGTAAAAGCTGCTCCAGCTGCTTCTCCCGTGCCGGCCGCGCCCGTGCGCCCGCCGCCGCCTGCGAACCAATTGTCGTACGCCGTGGCCACGTGGCTGCAGCGCGTGGATGCCGCCGCCCATCCCAAGGCCAAGCTGATCGCGCCCCCCGTCGATGCCGATCCCAAGCAGACCCAGTACCGCCTGATCTACGTGCTGGCGCCCACCAGCGGCGGCCGCCATGTGGCGCTGTGCCTGTACAAGGCGCGGCTGCGGTCCAACGGCGACGTCGCGGCCGCCACGCCGGTCAGCGAAATCTTCTCGCTGCTGTCAGCCCCGCCCAATTTCCTGGTGCCGGGCGACGAAGACCTGGTGCGATTCTTTGTGGCCATGCGCAGCGGTCAGAATTCCCAGACCGGTTCCGCCACGGAGCCGCGCGGAAAAATCGGCGCGGCGCTGCTGCAGATGCTGGCCGAGCAGGATAAATTGTTGTGGGCTAATTCCTGGTCCGACGTCGGCAACGGCCTGGTGTATCCGCTCAAGGGCGGCGTGCTGCGCGAAGCCAACCTGGCCTGGCGCGAAGAGGGCAAAGGGTTGCGGCTGGGCTGGCAAGTACAGCCGGCCCCCGGCGCGCGCCATGGCAACCATTCGGGCGCCGACCAGGTCGACTACATGCTGCCCACCGATCCGCCGTGGTACATCGACAACCTGTCGTGCGGCGTGTTGCAACTGAACCAGGGCGGCGCCACGATTCCGCTGGCGGACCTGCAGGCGCTGGTGGCGCAGGCGCCACTGCTGACCAATAACGACAAGATGCGCGTGTCGCAATTGCTGCTGGCCCACGGCCTGCAGCAGCTGATGCCGCTGCCGCAACCGCTGCCGCAGCGCATGCGCGACGACGTCAAGCCGCGTCCCGTGCTGACGCTGGACGCCGCCATGCTGGCCGACGGTTCGCTGCAGCGCTGGCACGACTTTGCCGTGCTGTCGTTCGATTACGACGGCGAGCGGGTGTCGTTCGACCCGTCGCAGCGCGTGGTGCGGCAAAAAGGTGAAGTGACGGAAATCATTGCCCGCGACGAGGCCGCCGAAGCGGCCGCGCTGGCGCTGCTGGGAGAACGGGACTTTGTCGCGCCCACCTCGCTGCCGCTGAGCAGCCTGAAAGGCGGCCTGCTGCTGCCTGCCCAGGCCGACTGGATCCGCTTTGCCCGCGAAGGCATCACCGCCCTCCAGGACGCCGGCTGGAAGCTGGAAAAAACCACCAAGTACCGCTACGACCTGCGCGACGTGGGCGCCTGGTATGCCGACGTCACGCCCGACGAGGCCGATGGCGGCAACGCCTGGTTCAACCTGGAGCTGGGCATCATGGTCGACCAGCAGCGGGTGCCGCTGCTGCCCGTGCTGGTGCAGCTGATCCGCAACGCCCCCAACGATTTCAATCCGAAAGTCATCGCCCATCACGGCGACGACGACCAGATGCTGGCCACGCTGCCGGACGGCGCCCGGGTGGCGCTGCCGTGGGGCCGCGTCAAACCGATCCTGGGCACGCTGGGCGAGCTGTATTTCAACGACAAGATCAAGACGTCGCTGCGCATGGCCTCGCTCGACGCGGCGCGCCTGGACGAACTGGCGCGCAATGTCGAGCTGGACTGGACCGGCGGCGCCGAGCTGCGCGAAATGGGCGCGCGCCTGAACCAGTTCGGCGAAGTGGCGCGCGTGCCGACCCCGGCCGGCCTGCGCGCCACGCTGCGCGACTACCAGACCGATGGGCTCTCGTGGATGCAGTTCCTGCGCGAATACGGCTTCGGCGGCATCCTGGCTGACGACATGGGCCTCGGCAAGACGGTGCAGACGCTGGCCCACATCCTGGTGGAAAAAGAAGCGGGGCGCCTGACCGCGCCCGCGCTGGTGATCGCGCCAACCAGCCTGATGGGCAACTGGCAGGAGGAAGCGGCGCACTTTGCGCCCGACCTCAAGGTGCTGCTGTTGCAGGGCAAGGACCGGATGGCGCAGTTCGACCAGATCGACGGCGCCGACCTGGTGCTGACCACGTACGCATTGCTGCCGCGCGACGAGGAAAAGCTGCGCGAGCACGATTTCCACCTGGTGATCCTGGACGAGTCGCATTACATCAAGAACACCCGCAGCAAGGCGGCCCAGAGCGCCGGCCTGCTGCGCGCGCGCCATCGCCTGTGCCTGTCCGGCACGCCGCTGGAAAACCACCTGGGCGAGCTGTGGTCGCAGTTCCACTTCCTGCTGCCGGGCCTCCTCGGCGACGAGAAGACCTTCAACGCGCAGTTCCGCAACCCGATCGAGAAGCTGGACGACCCGGTGCGGCGCCAGCTGCTGAACCGCCGCATCAAGCCCTTCCTGCTGCGCCGTACCAAGGACAACGTGGCCAAGGAGCTGCCGCCGAAGACCGAGATGGTGCGCAAGGTGGAACTGTCCGGCGCCCAGCGCGACCTGTACGAGACGGTGCGCCTGGCGATGGACAAGAAGGTGCGCGACGAGATCGACAAGAAGGGCGTGGCCCGCAGCCAGATCGTGATCCTGGAAGCGCTGCTCAAGCTGCGCCAGGTCTGCTGCGACCCGCGCCTGGTGAAGGCGCTGCCGGCCAAGAAGCAGGCCGGCGCGAGCGCCAAGCTGGTCGACCTGATGCAGATGATGGAAGACCTG
>JBEVMD010000056.1:0-9358 GCA_040508835.1 Duganella sp.
TCGATGGCCGAGCACGCGCACGAATACCCGTTCTGCAGCCAGCTGATGGCCAACTTCCGCAACCCGTGGCTGCTGTACCTGGGCGCGCTGTTCCACGACATCGCCAAGGGCCGCGGCGGCGACCATTCCACGCTGGGCAAGGTGGATGCCGAACAGTTCTGCCGCGACCACGGCATGAGCGACGAGGACACCGAACTGGTGGGCTTCCTGGTCGAGCATCACCTCGACATGTCGCAGGTGGCGCAAAAGCAGGACATGTCCGACCCGGAAGTCATCGAATCGTTCGCGCGCAAGGTGGGCGACGAGCGCCACCTCACCGCCCTGTACCTGCTGACGGTGGCCGACATCCGCGGCACCAGCCCCAAGGTGTGGAACGCCTGGAAGGCCAAGCTGCTGGAAGACCTGTACCGCGTCACGCTGCGCGTGCTGGGCGGCCAGCCGCACAGCGCCGACCACGAGCTGCAGAACCGCCAGCAGGAAGCGCTGGCCACGCTGCGCCTGTACGGCCTGGCGCCCGACGCCCACCTGGCGTTCTGGAAGCAGCTCGACGTCGCATATTTCCTGCGCCACGACGCGTCCGACATCGCCTGGCAAACCCGGGCGCTGTACGACCGTTTTAATTCCGATGCCCCGGTCGTCAAGGCGCGCCTGGCGCCGATCGGCGAAGGCCTGCAGATTGCCGTGTACCTGCGCGACCAGCCCGACCTGTTTGCCCGCATCTGCCATTATTTCGACCGCAAGAATTTCAGCATTCTCGACGCCAAGATCCACACCACGCGCCACGGCTACGCGCTCGACACGTTCCTGGTGACGGAGCAGAATTTTGCCAAGAGCTACCGCGACATCATCAGCCTGATCGAACACGAGCTGTGCGGCGTGCTGACCCGTCCCGAACCGCTGACGCCGCCCACCAAGGGCCGGCTGTCGCGCCTGTCGCGCACGTTCCCGATGCAGCCGACCGTGGATTTGCGTCCCGACGAGCGCGGCCAGTATTACCTGCTGTCGATTGCCGCCAACGACCGCACCGGCCTGCTGTACGCAATTGCCAACGTGCTCACCAAGTACCGCCTCAATCTACATACGGCCAAGGTGATGACGCTGGGCGAGCGCGTGGAAGACGTGTTCCTGATCGACGGCCCCGCGCTGGGCAACCCGCGCAATCAGCTCCAGCTTGAAACCGACCTGCTCGACGCCATGAAGGTGTAAGGCAGGGGTGAACCCACTACTATAAAGAAGCATCATGTCCGAAGAATTATTACGTCTGTCCAAACGCATGTCCGAACTGGGCCTGTGCTCGCGCCGCGAAGCCGACGAATGGATCGAGCGCGGCTGGGTCCGGGTCGATGGCAAGGTCGTGTCCGAACTGGGCACCAAGATCTACCCGAGCCAGCGCGTGTCCGTCGAGCGCCAGGCCGCTGCCGAGCAATCCAAGCGCGTGACCGTGCTGATCAACAAACCGATGGGTTACGTCAGCGGCCAGGCCGAGGACGGCTACCAGCCGGCAGTCGTGCTGATCAAGCCGGAAAACCGCTGGGCCGAGGATCCGTCGCCCGAGCAGTTCCACCCCACCCAGCTGCGTTCGCTGGTGCCGGCCGGCCGCCTCGACATCGATTCCGTCGGGCTGCTGGTGCTCACGCAGGACGGCCGCGTGGCCAAGCACCTGATCGGCGAAACCACCGACGTCGACAAGGAATACCTGGTGCGCGTGGAATACACCAAGCCCGGCAAGCTGCCCGACAGCGACCTCAAAAAACTCAACCACGGCCTGTGGATGGACGGCAAAGCGCTGCAGCCGGCCAAGGTGCGCTGGCAGAACGACGACCAGCTGAGCTTTACGCTGCGCGAAGGCAAGAAGCGGCAAATCCGCCGCATGTGCGACATGGTGGGGCTGAAAGTGATCGGCCTCAAGCGCGTGCGCATCGGCAAAGTGAAGCTGGGCGACTTGCCGGTCGGGCAATGGCGCTATCTGCGTGCCGACGAACAGTTCTAGTAGAATTCGCACGGCCGGTAAATTTTCTTGCTGATTTGCAAGCCAAACGCCGCAATAAAATATACACTGTGCGCACTCGCACTACCGAAATCGTTATCAAAGAGATATGCCGTCGTGAACGATCTTATACCCAATGACATGCGCCGTGGACCGCCGCTGCTGAGCGATGCGGTCGAGCCCATCCCGTCCGGCTCCCACCCGCATGACATGAGCGATGAACACGATATCGGCGATGCCCTGGCGCTGCTGGCGCAGAACGGCGATCCGATCTCGATTTATCCGTCCAGCAGCGCCAACGTGGTGCTGGGACGCATCAAGTCGGTCCATCCCGACCTGCCCCACTTCGTGCTGGAACTGAACGAAGGCGAATTCATTCCGCCCGGCGAAGCGACGTTTGTCGCGTGGCTGCGCTCCTCGAAGATGCAGTTCACGCTGGCGTACGACAACTGGGCCGGTCAGCCGGGCGAGCCCACGCTGCTTCCGCTCGACTTTCCGCTGCGCTGCCAGGTGCTCAACCGCCGCTCGTCGGCGCGGCTGGAAACGCCGCTGGGAATTTATTACATGGCGTCGTTCGTCCTGGGCGGCAAGCCGTACGAACTGCAGCTGTACGATTTTTCCGCCGGCGGCGTGGGCATGCGCGCCGCCCCGCGCGACACCGTGGGCCTGCACGTGGGCCGCAAGCTGCAGCGCGTGCGCCTGGAGCTGGGGCCGGACACGGTGATGATCGCCGACCTCGAAGTGCGGCTGTCGCGCACGTTCCGCTCGTTCCTGCTGGGCGAGCAGGTGCAGATCGGCTGCCAGTTCCTCAACCTGTCGCCCGCCATGCAGGATGAGCTCACGCGCATGCTCGACCAGCTCAACGCAAGCCGCCAGCGCTAGCCGTTCCGCCGTCTGCCCGGGTGTCGGGTATGTTTATTGCTTGCCATTTCAGCCAACTATCGTTGGATATCGTTGGATATCGCTGGATGCCAAGCCCATGACAAGCACCGAGACCGAACCCACGCAGCGCATCATCAAGATCCGCCGCGACTACAACACGTGGGTTGCCAACGAGACCATCGAGGATTATGCGCTGCGCTACACGCCGCGCGCGTTCCGGCGCTGGTCCGTGTTCCGCGTGTCGAACACGGCGTTCGGCGCCATCTCGTTCCTGGTGCTCGAAGCGATCGGCGGCACCATTGCCGTCAACTACGGTTTTATCAATGCCCTGTGGGCCATCCTGGCCGTGGGCCTGATCATCTTTGCCACCGGCCTGCCGATTAGCTACTACGCCGCCACCTATGGCGTGGACATGGACCTGCTCACGCGCGGCGCGGGCTTCGGCTACATCGGCTCCACCATCTCGTCGTTCGTGTATGCGTCGTTCACGTTCATCCTGTTCGCGCTGGAGGCGGCCATCATGGCCTATGCGCTGGAATTGTATGTGGGGCTGCCGCTCTATCTCGGTTACATGGCGAGCGCGCTGGTGGTGATCCCGCTGGTCACGCACGGCGTGACCCTGATCAGCCGCATCCAGATGCTCACCCAGCCCGTGTGGCTGGTGCTGATGGCGCTTCCGTTCATCGCCATCCTGCACAAGCAGCCGGACATCGTGCCGCAGCTGTTGGCCTACGCGGGCCGCGACGGCGCGCATGGCCACTTCAACATGCTGGCCTTTGGCGCTGCCACCGCCGTGGGCGTGGCCTTGATTACGCAGATCGGCGAGCAGGTCGACTTCCTGCGCTTCATGCCGCCCAAAACAGGCGACAACCGGTGGCGCTGGCACGCTGGCGTGCTGGTGGCCGGTCCCGGCTGGATCTTGCTGGGCATCGCCAAGATGCTGGGCGGCGCGCTGCTGGCATACCTGGCCATCCGCGCCGCCGTGCCGCTGGAGCAGGCCGTCAATCCCACGCATATGTACCTGACGGGCTTCGGCCTGGTATTCGACCATGCGCCCCTGGCGCTGCTGGCCACCACGGTGCTGGTGGTGATCTCGCAGGTGAAAATCAATATGACCAACGCGTATGCGGGTTCGCTCGCGTGGTCCAATTTTTTTGCGCGCCTCACGCACAGCCATCCGGGCCGCGTGGTGTGGGCCGTGTTCAATGCGCTGATCGCCGTGCTGCTGATGGAGCTGGACGTGTTCCAGGCGCTCGACCAGGTACTGGGCCTGTATTCGAATATCGCCATCTCGTGGATCACGGCGGTGGTGGCCGACCTGGTGATCAACAAGCCGCTGGGACTGAGCCCCAGGGGCATCGAGTTCCGGCGCGCCTACCTGTACGACATCAACCCGGTGGGCGTGGGCGCGATGGTGCTGGCGTCCGCGCTGTCGGTGGCGGCGTTCATGGGCGCGTTCGGCGTGCAGGCGCAGGCGTTTTCCGCGTTCATCGCGCTGGCCACCGCGTTCGTGGCGTCGCCGCTGATCGCGCTGGCCACGCGCGGGCGCTATTACCTCGCCCGCCCCGCGCCGCCCGTGCAGTCGAAGACCTGCGTCATCTGCGAAAAGGAATACGAGTCCGAGGACATGGCGCACTGCCCCGCCTACCAGGGGTCGATCTGCTCGCTGTGCTGCTGCCTGGATGCGCGCTGCAACGACGCCTGCAAGCCGCACGCGCGCGTGTCGGCCCAGTGGCAGCAGGCCATGCGCGCGCTGCTGCCCCAATCGATGTGGGGCTACATGAGCAACGGACTGGGACACTACCTGCTGCTGATGATCGTCACCGTGCTGTCCCTGGGCGCGCTGCTGGGCCTGATCTACTACCACGAGCAGTCGGTGATCGCCGCCGCGTCGCCTGCCACCTATGCCGCGCTGCTGCCGCAGCTGCGCCTCGCGTTCATCAAAGTGTTTGCCGCGCTGCTGCTGGCCAGCGGCATCGTCGCGTGGTGGCTGGTGCTCACCAGCGAGAGCCGGCGCGTGGCGCAGGAGGAATCGAACCGCCAGACCGGTCTGCTCACGCGCGAGATCGCGCTGCACAACGAGACCGACGCCCAGCTGCAGCAGGCGCGCAAGATTGCCGAAGAGGCCCGCCGCCTCGCCGAGGAAGCGCGCCAGGCGGCCGAGCGGGCCAACGATGCCAAGAGCCGCTACATTGCCGGCATCAGCCACGAGATCCGCACGCCGCTCAACGGCATCCTCGGCTACGCCCAGCTGCTCGATAACGATCCCGCCATCCCCGCCCACCGCCAGCAGGCCGTGCGCGTGATCCGCAGCAGCGGCGAACACCTGCTGTCGCTGATCGAGGGCACGCTCGACATCGCCCGTATCGAAGGCGGCAAGCTGACCTTCGATACGCGTGAAATCGACTTCCCCGAATTCATCGGCCAGCTGGTGCGCATGTTCGAACTGCAGGCGGCCAACAAGGGCCTGACCTTCCGCTACGAACTGACGGGCGCCCTGCCCCGCGTGGTGCGCGCCGACCGCAAACGCCTGGGGCAGATCCTGATCAATGTGCTGGGCAACGCCGTCAAGTTCACCAGCGAGGGCGGCGTGACCATGCGGCTGCGCTATGCGCGCGAGATCGCGTCGTTCGAGATCGCAGACACCGGCCCCGGCATCCTGCAGGAAGAACTCGATCACATCTTCGAGCCTTTTACGCGCGGCAGCGCCAGCGCCCAGGCCAATGCCAGCGGCACGGGCCTGGGATTGCCGATTTCGCGCATGCTCACGCAGCTGATGGGCGGCGACATGCGCTTTTCCAGCAACGTGGGAGCAGGCGCCGGCTCGGGCACCACGTTCAGCGTCCGCCTGTTCCTGCCCAGCGTGCACGTGGCAGGCAAGGCGCTGGCCGAAACCATGGCGCCGCCGCGCCAGCGCACCGGCTACCTGGGGCCGCGCCGGCGCATCCTGGTGGTGGACAACGAGCAGGTGGACCGCGCGCTGCTGGCCGACATCCTGGCGCCGCTGGGCTTCGAGGTGGCGCAGGCCGCATCGGGCATGGAGGCCATCGACCTGCACGCGTCGTTCGAGCCGCACGCGGTGCTCGTCGACCTGGCCATGCCGGGCATGGACGGCTGGGAAACCAGCTACGTGCTGCGCCGCCGCCATCACTCGCAGGCGCCGATTGCCATCGTCTCGGCCAACGCGTTCGACAAGGGCATGGACAACGCGGCCGGCATCACCGCGGACGACTTCATCGTCAAGCCGGTCAATGTGGGCGAGCTGCTGGACTGGATCGGCCGGCGGCTGGCGCTGGAGTGGACGACGGCGCCGGACGCCGTGCCGCCACCGATGCCGGCCACGCCCATGGTGCTGCCGCCCGAAGAACACCTGTCCGCGCTGGCGGAGCTGGTACGCATCGGCTACGTGCGCGGCATCAAGACTCGGCTCGACGACATCGACGCCCTCGATCCGGCGGCCCGCTACCGCCCGTTTACCGATACCATGCGCCAGTACGCCGCGCGCTTCCAGCTCGATGTGATGGCCGACTTTATCCGAAAGAGCAAAGACCATGAACTTCAATCCTGATCTCGCGCGACACGCCGCCGCCGGCACGCTCGGTGGCAGCCTCGTTCTGGTGGTGGACGATGTGCCGGAAAACCTGGCCGTGCTGCACGACGCGCTCGACGAATCGGGCTACACGGTGCTGGTGGCGAACAACGGCGAAGCAGCGCTACTGCGCGCAGCCGAAGCGCAGCCCGACATCATCCTGCTCGACGCGGTCATGCCCGGCATGGACGGTTTCGAGACCTGCCGCCGCCTCAAGGCCAACCTGGCCACGCGTCATATCCCGGTCGTCTTCATGACCGGGCTGACGGAGGCCGAACACGTGGTGGCCGCCTTCGAGGCGGGCGGCAACGACTACGTGACAAAACCGCTGCGCACCAGCGAAGTGCTGGCCCGCATCGCCGCCCACCGCCACACCGCGCGCCTGATGGACCAGGCCCGCAGCGCCCTGGACGCCTTTGGCAACGCGGTGATCGCCATGTCGCCGCACGGCGGGCGCATCGTGTGGCAAACCCCGCTGGCGCGCACGCTGATGCAGGGCTACGCCGTGGAACAGGAACTGCCCGACTGGCTGGCCGCCACCCAGGAAGCGCACGGCAAGGGCCTGTCGCACCCGCCCCTCACGCTGGTCCGCGGCAGCCGCCGCCTGATTTTTTCGGCTGCCGAATACAGCGAAGACGAACAATGGATGATCGTGCTGCGCGAGGAATCGGACACCGCGCAGATCGAAAAGCTGATGGCCGCCTTCAAGCTCACCCAGCGCGAGTCGGAGGTGCTCAACTGGCTGGTGAAGGGCAAGACCAACCGCGACATCGGCGAAATCCTCGGCACCAGCCCGCGCACCGTCAACAAGCACCTGGAACACGTGTTCGTGAAACTGGGCGTGGAAACGCGCACGTCCGCCGCCGCGCTGGCGATCAGCAAGCTGCGGGGCGGCCGGGGCGAGGAGCTGGAGCGGTCGTAAGCGTCATAGCCTATAGACCAGCGTGAGCATGGCATGGAACCGCGCATGCGTATGGCGGCGGTGCCTCTGCGCGGCGTGGTCGAAGCAGATTACCGCTACTGGCTGCAGCACCATGGCGTTGCCGATGACGGGGCAAGGCCGCGCGCCATCGATCCGGCCGAGGACGGCACCAGCGTCACCTGGATCGAACAGGAACGGCAAGCAATGCGTGGCGCTGGCCACCATCCGCGCCGGAGGCCACACCTGGCCGGGCGCCGATCCGTTCAACGTTGGTCTGCCGCTAGGGAAAACCACGCGCGACATCGACGCCAACGAAACGATCTGGCAGTTCTTCAGCCAGCACCAGCTTGACTGACGGGAGTCAGCGCCAGCGGCACGCCGCGCGCCCAGCGGTTCGACGACAGAGAAAACGTCAGCGCGCGCACCTGGTGGAACCAGCCGGCTGGCACGTACAGCATGTCGCCGGGGTGGACGATGCATTCGACGCAGTTGGCCTGGCGCGCCAGCGGGTACTTGTCGTAGTCGGGCGCTTCGGGATCGAACGGAGAGCCGAACAGGATGGCGTTGGCCTCCTTCGGGTACAGGAATGCATCGTGGTGCGCCGGCGCCAGGAAGATGCGCTTGGTGCCCCATATCTGGGCAAAGACGTTGTCGTCGTAGTCGCAATGGAGTGGCGTCATGGTGCGCTCGGGACCGAGCCAGAAGCGCGGCGGTCCCATTTTCCGGAAGTAGCCGGGCCAGTGGCACATGCCGTTCAATTCGCGCAATTCCAGGTTACCGACGTACGGCGGTAAATCGTCGCGTGCATCGAGCGAGATGTCCAGCGAGGTGTCCAAATATTCGCGCATGGTCATGTCGCGCATGGCGCGGTCGGCGGCAAACGCGGTGCCGATGTAGTCGCCCACCCGCGCGCGCACCGGCACATCGCCAAAGCGCTCGCGCAGGTCTTGCGGCGTCAGTGCACACAGCGGCCAGCGCTGCACCACGCCCGTCATCAGGAACGGCAATCCTTGCGCAGCGCGGGCGCGGAAAGCGGCGGCATCCATCGGTCCCGTGCGCGGCACCTCGGTCATGACGGGCAGCGCGCGGCTGGCCTCGCGGATCGCCTGGCGCATGGCGGCGATCGATTCCACGCCGCGCACCTGCGCATCCTTGCGCTCGCGCGCATGTTTGCGGGCCAGCGCCTCTTCGGGGGTATCGATGGTTTTTCGGGGTGGCAGGCGTGATTCTTTTGACATGCTGAAAACGTGATTACCAAAACAGCGACAGTATAAGTGGTAGCATAGCCATTCGTAACGTCTTAAACGATTCATGATGCAAACCGGTGTACATCGTCTTTATCGCCAGTGCCTGACCGCAGTGACCCTGTGCGCCGCGATCCTGTTCGCCCCCGGCGCGGCACGCGCGGCCGACATCCCGGTCACCATTTACGCCGATGCCGGCTACCCGCCCTACTCGTACGAAAAAGACGGCAAGGCCGCAGGCTTGTATCACGAAATCGTGCAGGCGGCGTTTGCGCGCATGCGCGGCTACCGGATCACGGTGCAGCCGGTGCCATGGAAGCGCGGCATGGCCCTGCTGCAGTCGGGCGCCGGCTTTGCCCTCTACCCGCCGTACATGAACACCAAGGATGAACCGTGGACCTGGCCCTATTCGCGCCCGCTCTACGAGGAGCACGTGGTGGCCGTGTGCCGCAAGGACGTGATGACGGCCGGGCGCACGCGCTGGCCCGAAGATTTTTATGGCCTCACCATCGGCAACAACTCCGGCTTCATCGTCGGCGGCCAGGCGTTCGACCAGGCCGTGCGCGAAGGCCATATCCGCATGGCGGAGGCGCGCGACAGCGCCACCAACATCCTCAAGCTCAAGCTGCGGCGCATCGACTGCTACATCAACGACCGTTATTCGATCGAATGGACCACGCGCCAGCTAATCGCCGACGGCCGCCTGCCCGCCGGCGCAGGTCAGGCCGAAGTGG
>JBEVMD010000594.1:0-10041 GCA_040508835.1 Duganella sp.
TTGGCGGTAGGGACGTCGATCCCGGTTTCAATGATGGTGGTGCACAGCAGGATGTTGTAGCGCTGCGCCACGAAGTCGCGCATCACTTTTTCCAGGTCGCGTTCGTGCATCTGGCCGTGGGCTACCGCAATGCGCGCCTCGGGCAGCAGTTCGGTCAACATGGCCATCCGGTTCTGGATGGTTTCCACTTCGTTGTGCAGGAAGTACACCTGGCCGCCGCGTTTCAGTTCGCGCAGGCAGGCCTCGCGGATGATCGACTCGCCCTCGCTGCGCACGAACGTCTTGATGGCCAGGCGCTTTTGCGGCGCGGTGGCAATGATGGAAAAGTCGCGCAGGCCTTCCAGCGCCATGCCCAGCGTGCGCGGGATCGGCGTGGCGGTGAGCGTGAGCACGTCCACTTCCGCGCGCAGGGATTTCAAGGCTTCCTTCTGGCGCACGCCGAACCGGTGTTCCTCGTCGATGATGACGAGACCCAGGCGCGTGAAATTGACGTCGCCCGACAGCAGCTTGTGGGTGCCGATCACGATATCGAGCGTGCCGTCGGCCATGCCCTTGATGGCCTGGTTGATTTCCTTGCCGGTGCGGAAGCGCGACATTTCGGCGATGCGCACCGGCCAGTCGGCAAAGCGGTCGGCAAAGGTTTGCGCATGCTGTTCGGCCAGCAGCGTGGTGGGGGCCAGGATGGCCACCTGCTTGCCGCCCATGACGGCGATGAATGCGGCGCGCAGCGCCACTTCCGTCTTGCCGAAACCGACGTCGCCGCACACCAGGCGGTCCATCGGTTTACCGGACGTCATGTCGCGGATGACGTTGTTGATCGCTTCCTGCTGGTCGGGCGTTTCGTCGAAGCCGAAGCTTTCGGCAAAGCGCTCGTAGTCGTGCGCCGAATATTCGAACGCGTGGCCCTGGCGCAGCGCGCGGCGTGCGTACAGGTTCAACAGCTCGGCGGCGGTGTCGCGCACCTGCTCGGCCGCGCGGCGCTTGGCTTTTTCCCACTGGCCGGAACCCAGCGTGTGCAGCGGTGCGTCGTCGGGCGAGGCACCCGAATAGCGCGAAATCACGTGCAGCTGCGACACCGGCACGTACAGCTTGGTGTCCTTGGCGTATTCCAGGTGCAGGAATTCGGTTTCCCCTTCGCCCAGGTCCATGCTGGTGAGGCCCATGTAGCGGCCGATGCCGTGATTGACGTGCACCACCGGGTCGCCGATTTTCAGCTCCGACAGGTCGCGCACCATCGATTCCACCTGCGTGACGGCTTCCTGCTTCTTCTTGCCCACGCGGCGGCCGGAGCCCGCATACAGCTCGGTCTCGGTGATGAAGATCAGTTTTTCGTTGGCCGTGACCAGTTCGAAACCGGCGTGCAATGGCGCCACGCCCAGGGCCAGCCTGGCGCTGGACGTGGCGAAGCCCTCGAAGCCTTCCACGGGCGCGAGGGTCAGGCCGAATTCGCTGAAGTACTGCTGCAGCGTTTCGCGGCGGCCGTTGGTTTCGGCGCAGATCATCACGCGGCTGCCCGCCTGCAGCAGGTAGCTGCGCAGGTTGGAGAGCGGGTCGTCCAGGTGGCGGTTGACGGCGATGTTGGGAATGGCGGCCGACAGCTCGGACGCACCCTGGTCCGCATCCTTCGAAATCGCCAGCCGGCCGTACGGCTTGGCCAGCGTGAAGAACTGTTCGTCGGACAGGAACAGCATGTCGGGCGGCAGGATCGGGCGTTCGCGGTCGGCCCTGAGGAAGCGGTGGCGCGACGTGGTGTCGGCCCAGAACCGCTGGATGGCGGCGTCGATGTCGCCCACCAGGGCCAGCGCCGCGCCCTTGGGCAGATAGTCGAACAGCGTGGCCGTCTCGTCGAAGAACAGCGGCAGGTAGTATTCGATACCGGCGGACGCGATGCCGCTGGTGATGTCCTTGTAGACCACCGAGCGCGAAGGATCGCCTTCGAACTGCTCGCGCCAGCGGCTGCGGAACGTGGTGCGCGCGGTTTCGTCCATCGGGAACTCGCGGCCCGGCAGCAGCCGCACCTCGTGCACCGGGTACAGCGAGCGCTGGGTATCGGCGTCGAAGGTGCGGATGGTTTCCACCGTGTCGCCGAACAGGTCCAGGCGGTAGGGCAGGGCGGAACCCATGGGGAACAGGTCAATCAGGCCCCCGCGCACCGAGTACTCTCCCGGAGACATCACCTGCGTGACGTGCGTGTAGCCGGCCAGCGTCAGTTGCGACTTCAATCGCGCTTCGTCGAGCGACTCGCCTTTTTTGAAGAAGAACGTGTACGCGGCCAGGAACGACGGCGGCGCCATGCGCACCAGCGCAGTGGTGGCCGGCACCAGCATCACGTCGCACTGGCCGCTGGAGATTTCGTGCAGCGTGGCCAGGCGCTCGGACACCAGGTCCTGGTGCGGCGAAAAGGCGTCGTAGGGCAGCGTTTCCCAGTCGGGCAGCAGGTGGCAGCGCAGACCGCCCGCAAACCACGGGATCTCGTCGCGCAGGCGCTGGGCGTCGCTGGCGCTGGCGGTGATCACGGCCAGCATCTGGCCCTGGGATTTGAGAGCCAGCGCGGTTTGCGCCAGCGCGTAAGCGTCCGAAGAACCATGCAACGCTGGCAGGGCGAAGCGGGTACCGGTTTTGGGTATGGAGTGGGCTAAGACGGAAGACACAATAGGAGTACGACGCACGGGCTATGGGTGTGACACATTATAGTCGAAGCGTCGTTTGCAGGCTTGCCGTCAAACCGGCTGGTGTGCGAGGTTGGCTACGCCGAACGGGATGTGCACCATCGGGATATTCCCGGCCGGCGATTGGAGGTGGCTGAGCTGGTCGTCGAAAAACAGGTGGGGCCGGAAGATCGACAGTATCCGCGCCTTTTCCATCCCGCCCAGGAAAAACGTCTCGTCGGCCGACACGCCCCAGCTTTTGAGCGTGGTCACCACCCGCTCGTGCGACGGCGCGCTGCGTGCCGTGATGATGGCGATGCGCAGGATGCGCTTGTAGTCCGGGTTGTCCAGCACCGCCTGTTCCTCCAGGCGCTGCATGGCGGCCAGTTTCTGGAACAGGTCCGCCAGCGGGCCCGGTTGATGGGGGATCGCCACCCGTTCGCGCTCGTGGGCGTGGAATTCCGCCACGTCGTTATTGCGCTTGAAGACGGTCTCCGATTCGTCGTCGGCGATCACGCCGTCGAAGTCGAAAGCCACCCGCAGTTCGCCGTCCTCGTCGTCGTCCTCGGTGCGGCCGGGCAGCACCAGGCCGGCCGGGTAGCGGGCGTCGAGCGCCATGCGCACATCGTGCTCGTTCGCCGTCAGGAACAGCGAGGTGTTAAACGCGGGCAGGTAGGTGTAAGGCGACTTGCCGGTCACGAAGCACGCGCGCGAGATATCGAGGCCGTAGTGGGCGATCGAGTGCATCACGCGCAGCCCTGTCTCGGGCGAGTTACGCGACAACAGCACCACTTCCACCGGCGACGCCTGCGGGTGGTGCTTGTTAATCGACAGGAAGCGGCGGATGAACGGGAACGCCACGCCCTTGCCGAGAATGATGTCGAGGTTTTGCTCCTGGTACTGGCGGTAGGCTTCGGCGCCGTTTTCCAGGTACACCTGGTGCGATTCGGTGAGGTCGAACAGCGCGCTGGAGGCGATGCCGATCACCAGCTTGTGCTCAATCGGATAGGGCATGGCAGTTGCGGATAAGGTTGTCGGTTCCGCCACTCTACCCGATTTCGGCGGGCCGCATCCGTTATAATAAATTTATAACATCTACTACAGAGACTGTCGTGCAGCCACATTTCACCTTTGCCCGGTTCGAGGCGATGACGCCCCTGGACGGGTCCAATATCTGGGCCTATCTGCTCGATCGCCATGCCGCGCGCATCACCGTCAAGCGCCGCAAGCCCGCGCTGGAAAACCTCGAGCGCATTTTCAATGCCACCTTCAAGCTGGCCAACGACGTGGGCTTTCGCGCCATGACGCTGCGCGACCTGTGCCAGGAAACGGCGCTGTCGATGGGCGGGCTCTATGGCTACATCAGCAGCAAGGATCAACTGGCCGAAATGATCGAGGACGTGGTGCGCCACGCCACGCACGAGGTGCCGCGCCTGTTCGACGCCATCGACGATCCGCTGGACCGGCTCGAGGCGCTGGTGCGGTCGTCGATCTACATCTCCGAGATCCTGCAGCCGTGGTTTTATTTCGTGTACATGGATTCGCGCGTGCTGCAGCCGGAGCAGCGGCACACGGCCAAGAATTCCGAGCTGTACGTGCAGTCGCTGCTCGCCGACGTCATCGCGCGCCTGCCGCAACGCCCACCCGGCAGCGCCGACCTGCTGGCGTCGCACATCATGGCCACGTTCCAGGACTGGTACGTCAAGCGCTGGAAGTACCGCGCGGCGGACGTCGGGCCCGACGCCTTTGCCGACAGCGCGGTGCGCATGATGCGCGGGTATTTGTCGTGCACTGCCGCTCGACCAGGACCGTGAGACGCAGTGTCCTCACCCCCGCGCACGCGGGGATCCAATTTACTGATTCGGCACCGGCGCCGGCGCTCCGGTCGGCACCGGCACGATGTTTTCCGCACCGGGCGGCTGGTCGTCCAGGTCCAGCGACGTGCGGCCGGCGTCGCCCACGAATTCGTCGTACAGCCATTCGCCACCCACGTTGGTCATGCCGGCAGGGACCGGACGCTCGCGCGCCGGACGGTCCTTCATCGCCACCTTCATGTAATCGAGCCAGATCGGCAGCGCCACCGTGGCGCCGAATTCCTTGTTGCCCAGCGACTTGGAGTCGTCGTAACCCATCCACGAAATGGCCACGATGCCGCCGCCATAGCCCGCGAACCAGCCGTCCACCGCTTCGGACGACGTGCCGGTCTTGCCGGCCATGTCGCTGCGGCCCAGGCGCTGCACGGCGCCGCCGGTGCCGGTGCGCGTGACTTCGCGCAGCATGCTGTCGGTGACGTACGCGTTGCGCGGATCGAGCACGCGCGCCTCGTCGGGCAGCGTGGTGCGCGGCTTGGCCTCCGAGATCACCTTGCCGTCGCCGTCGACGATTTTCGCGATCAGGTACGGCTCCACCGAGTAGCCGCCGTTGGCGAACACCGAATACGCGCCGGCCATCTGCGCCGGCGTCACGGCCCCCGTACCCAGCGCCATGGTCAGGTTTTTCGGGTGCTTGGCCACGTCGAAGCCGAACTTGCCCAGGTATTCATGGGCATATGGCACGGTAATGGCGCGCAGGATGCGCACCGATACCACGTTCTTCGATTCGGCCAGCGCGTAGCGCATGGTGATCGGGCCGTCGAACTTGCCGTCGTCGTTGCGCGGGCTCCATGGCTGATTCCCCGTTTCGGCGCCCGTCAAGTCGAGCGGCGCGTCATTGAGCAGCGTGGCCGGCGAAAAGCCTTTTTCCAGCGCAGCCGAATACACGAACGGCTTGAGCGACGAACCAGGCTGGCGCCACGCCTGGGTGACGTGGTTGAACTTTTGCAGGTTGTAGTCGAAACCGCCCACCATGGCGTGGTACGCGCCGCTGACCGAATCGATCGACACGAACGCCGCCGCCACCAGCGGCACCTGGGTGATGGACCAGCCCTTTTTGTCGCTCTGCGCGATGCGGATCACGGCGCCCGGACGCAGGCGTACCGCGTCCTTGGCCTTGTCCGACAGGGCATTGGCAGCCAGGCGCAGGCCGTCTCCGGTGATCGTGATCTCTTCGCCCGACGCATCCTGCACCTTGACGGATTTGGGGCTGGCCGCCAGCACCACGGCCGGAATCAGGCGGTCGCTCGTGGGGCGGCGCTGCAGCGCGTCCTCGATGGCGTCGTCGCGTTCGTCGTCGGTTTCGGGCAGCGTGATGAACGCTTCCGGACCGCGGTAGCCGTGGCGCTGGTCGTAATTGAGCACGTTGCGGCGCACCGATTCGTACGCTGCATTCTGGTCGTCCTTGAGCAGCGTGGTGTACACGCTGATGCCGCGCGTGTACGACTCTTCCTTGAATTGTTCGTACACGGCCTGGCGCGCCAGTTCGGCCACGTATTCGGCATGCACGTCGAACTGCTGGCCTTTCGGGCTGATATGCAGCGGCATGTGCAGCGCGGCCTGGTACTGGTCTTCGGTCAGGTAGTTCAGGTCGCGCATCGATTTGAGCACCAGTTGCTGGCGTTGTTTGGCGCGCTTGGGATTGGTGATCGGGTTGTGGCGCGCGGGATTTTGCGGCAGGCCGGCCAGCATCGCCATCTCCGCCACATTGAGTTCCTTGAGCGACTTGCCGAAGTACGTCTGCGCGGCGCTGCCGAAGCCGAACGAACGCTGGCCCAGGTAGATCTGGTTCATGTACAGCTCGAGGATTTCGTCCTTGGTGAGGGCATTCTCGATCTTCATGGCCAGCATCACCTCATTGAGCTTGCGGCCGATGACTTTTTCGCGGGTGAGGAAGAAGTTGCGGGCCACCTGCATGGTGATGGTGGAGCCGCCCTGGCGCAGCGCGCCGCCCATATTGGCCTTGGCCGCGCCCAGCGCGCGCACCCAGTCGATGCCGTTATGCTCATAAAAGCGCTTGTCCTCGATCGACAGCAGCGCCTTCTTCATCATGTCCGGCACCTCCTTGATCGGAATGAAGTCGCGGTGCTCCTCGCCGAATTCGCCGATCAGGGCATTGTCGGCGGTGTAAATGCGCAGCGGGATCTTGGGGCGATAGTCGGTGATCTTGTCGAGCGACGGCAGGTTGGGCGCGATGCCGAGGAACAGGTAGGCGGCCAGCGCGGCGGCGGCGATCAGCGCAGCCACGCCGAGCAAAATAAAGCCGCGCATGGCATTACGTCGGGTCATCCACTTGGACAGGGCGTTGGAGGTAGCAGTCAAAACATGAGTCTCGCTTGAAATACGGTGCGGTGATTATAGACCATCGAAATTGGCGCTTCCTTAAATAGCAAACGTATAGCGAGCGTGGCTTTCCGGTCGACTTTTATGCCACCATACCGATAGACCCCCTACCGCGAAAGGGAAATATGTCGTACCGTAGAGGAAGGTAGCCAATTTGGCTACATGGGCGGAAGTAGCCATCTGGCTGCATAGGTAGACAGGTAGGCAAGGTACGAAACGGGGGAGTCATGGCGGAACCGCAGCACACACTCGATTGCGATGTCCTGATTGTGGGAGGCGGCATCAATGGCGCGGGCATCGCGCGCGATGCGGCAGGACGGGGGCTGTCGGTGGTGTTGTGCGAGAAGGACGACCTGGCGGCGCATACGTCGTCGGCGTCCACCAAGCTGATACACGGCGGCCTGCGTTATCTCGAATACTACGAATTCAACCTGGTGCGCAAGGCGCTGATCGAGCGCGAAGTGCTGATGCGCTCCGCGCCGCACATCATGTGGCCCATGCGCTTCGTGATGCCGCACTCTAAAGGCCAGCGTTCCACGCTGCTGATCCGCGCGGGCCTGTGGCTGTACGACGCACTGGCCAAGCGCGAGCTGCTGCCGGCGTCCGCCGCCATCAACCTGCGGTGCCACTCCGCCGGCAAGCCGCTCAAGCCGGAGTTCCGCTGCGGCTTCGTGTATTCCGACGGTTGGGTGGACGACGCCCGCCTGGTGGTGCTCAACGCCATCGACGCCTGCGAGAAGGGCGCCACCATCCTTACCCAGGCCCGCGTGCAGTCGCTCACCCGCCATGCGGCCGGCTGGGAGGCGCGCGTGCATAAACCCAGTTGCGGCGATATTCGCGTCAACGCCCGTTACGTGGTCAACGCCGCCGGACCGTGGACGGCGGACGTGCTGCATACGGCCGCGCCCAACGGCGGCGGCGCGCAGCAGCTACGCCTGGTCAAGGGCAGCCATATCGTCGTCAAGCGCATGTTCGACCACGATCACGCGTACATTTTCCAGAACCAGGACGGGCGCATCGTGTTTGCGATTCCGTACGAACGCGATTTCACGCTGATCGGCACCACCGACATCGACTACACGGGGGACGCCAACAGCGTGGCCATCGGCGACGACGAAATCGCATACCTGTGCCGGCTGGCCAGCGAATACTTCGTCGCTCCCGTCACGCCGGCCGACGTGGTGTGGACGTATTCGGGCGTGCGCCCGCTGGTGGACGACGGCGCCGACGCCAAGTCCGTCACGCGCGACTACCGCCTGGAAGTGGATAACAATGGCGCGCCGATACTGAGTATTTTCGGCGGCAAGATCACCACTTACCGCAAGCTGGCCGAGGAAGCGGTGGACCTGATCGCCAAGGCGCTCGACAAGCGTCAGCCCGGCTGGACCCACAACGCTTGCCTGCCCGGCGGCGACCTGTTTGGCGCCGAGCCGCAAAACAAATCGGTGCTGGGATTCGACGAATGGGTGCGCAAGGTGCAAAACCACTACGCCTGGCTGCCGCCGCTGCTGGTGGTGCGCTACACGCGCGCCTACGGCACCCGCATCCATACGCTGCTGCGCGACCGCGCCAGGCTGGCCGACATGGGCGAGGAGATCGTCCCCGGCCTGTACGCGGCGGAGGTGGAATACCTGCGCCAGTACGAGTGGGCGCGTTCGGCGCAGGACATCCTGTGGCGCCGCTCCAAGCTCGGCCTGCATTTGCCGCGCTGGGGGCAGGCCATGCTGCAGGACTGGCTCGATGCCCATCCGATGCAGTTCAAATAAAAAAACGGCGCCTGAAGTTCAAGGCGCCGTTTTTCTGGAGGTGCTGCGCGCTTACTTCACGCCGTGCATCAGCTTCTGGATCAGCGGTGCGACCAGGAACAGCAGCACGCCGCCGGCCAGCAGCGAGTAAAAGCCGAACGTGTAGCCCGACAGCGCCGACGTGATCGACATGCCCTCGGTGCCGCTGACGTGCGAGGCGAAGATGCCCGACAGGTTGTTGCCGATACCCGTGGACAGGAACCAGCCGCCCATGCCCAGGCCCACCAGGCGGGTTGGCGCCAGCTTGGTCACCATCGACAGGCCGATCGGCGACAGGCACAGCTCACCCACCGATTGCAGCACGTACACCATGAACAGGGTCCAGAACGGGATCTTGTTGTCGATGTCGACCAGCACCGACAGCGCATACATCAGCAGGCCGAACGCCGACGCGTTGAACAGCAGGCCCAGGCCGAACTTGCGCGGGATCGACGGGTTGTTGCGACCCAGCTTGACCCAGATGAACGCGATCAGCGGCGCGAACGTGATGATGGCCAGCGAGTTCACGGTCTGGAACCAGGCAACCGGGAAGGTCCAGTTGAACATCTCGCGGTCGACGATCTTATCGGCCAGGAAGGTGAACGAGCTGCCTGCCTGTTCGAAGAACATCCAGAACATGATATTGAAGAAGAAGATCACCAGCATGGCAATCGCCTTGTCGCGCGCGACCTTGCCGTTCTTGATGCCTTCGACGATCAGCATCACCGACAGCAGGATGAACAGGATGGTCAGCACCACTTGCAGGCTTTCGGCGCCGGCGGCCAGCAGGAAGTACACGACCGGGATCACGCACAGCGAACCGACGATCACGTACAGCAGGCGTTTCGGGTCGGCGTGCTGCGCATCGGGCGCGCCGATGCCCATCAGCCGCGCGCGGCCGATGAAAAACCACACCAGGCTGACCAGCATGCCCACGCCGGCCGACATGAACACCACCTTATAGGCAGGCATGCCGTCGGTGCCGAACACCTTGGCGGCGAGCCACTCGGTCAGTACCGGCGCCACCATGGCGCCCGCGTTGATGCCCATGTAGAAAATGGTGAAGCCGGAATCGCGGCGTGGATCGCCGGTGGAATACAGCTTGCCGACCATGGTGGAGATGTTCGGCTTGAACATGCCGTTGCCGACGATGATGGTGGCCAGGCCGAACTTGAACACTTCCTGGTTCGGCACGGCGATCATGAAGAGACCTGCCGCCATGAAGGCGGCGCCCACCAGGATCGAGCGTTGATAACCGAGCACGCGGTCGGCCACGTAGCCGCCGAACAGGGCGCCGGCGTAGACCAGGGCCAGGTAGGAGCCGTAGGTCAGGTTGGCGACCGCCTGGCCGGAGGCGTCGCCGCCGTAGAATTGCGAAACGATGTACAACACCAG
>JBEVMD010000026.1:0-9969 GCA_040508835.1 Duganella sp.
GGTTTGCAAGGTCAGGATAATTTGTTGGAATGTCAGCATCGTGTGGAGTCCGGGGCGCGCCGGCCGGGCAGGCGCGCGGGTTGCAGTTTCACTAAAGGAGCAATTTTAGCGGGTTTCAAGGGTTTTTAGGGGCCGGCGAATGGACGGCGGCAAACTAGGCGCGCACACGCGCCCGTTTGCCCCACAGCCAGGCGCCGGCCAGCGCCAGCGCCAGCAGCGCCAGGAACAGCTTGTTCCCCAAAACGATATAGGGCGTGTTGCCCGCCATGCCTTGTACCCGGGCCGCCAGCGTGCCGGCCGTGTTGACGGGCAGTTGCGCGACCACCTTGCCGGCGCCGTCGACGATGGCCGTGGCGCCGGTGTTGGTGGCGCGCAGCATCGGACGCCCGGTTTCCAGCGTGCGCATCTGCGAGATCTGCAGATGCTGCGGGATGGCGATGGTATCGCCAAACCACGCCAGGTTCGACACATTGAGCAGCAGGGTGGCCGGCTGCTGGCCTTGCGCGGGCGTGTGCAGCTGGGCGGCGATTTCTTCGCCGAACAGGTCTTCGTAGCAGATATTGGGCAGTACCCGCTGGTCCTTGATGGCAAACGACGGCTGGATGTCCGGGCCGCTGGTCTGGTCGCCCAGCGGAATCGCCATCAGGTTGACGAACCAGCGGAAGCCCCACGGGATGAACTCGCCGTACGGCACCAGGTGGTGCTTGTCGTAGCGGTAGTAGGCGCCGCCCACGTTGGCCGCGCCCGGATTGGCGGCGATCCCGATCACGCTGTTGAAATACGCGGTCTGGCTGTCGGCCAGCGGTATGCCGAGGATCAGGTTGCTGTTAGTCTGGTGCATGAATTGCGCCAGGCCCGGCAGGTAGTCGGACGGCAGTTGCTGCGGCAGCATGACGATCGCCGTTTCCGGCGTGGCGATCAGGTCGGCCGGAGCGGCCGTGATCGCCTGCTGGTACTGACGCATGGCAGCCACCACGCGGGCGCCGTCGAATTTCTCGCTTTGCGGCACATTGCCCTGGATCAGGCGCACCGAGATCGGCTGTCCTTCGGGATGGGTCCACTGGATAAAGCCGAGGCCGCCGCCGATGGCAGAGACCACCACGACCAGCGCCAGCGCCCGCAGGCGCGTGCGGTGGAATACCAGCAGCAGGGCGCCGGCAATCAGCGCGGCCAGCCAGCCCAGGCCGTACACGCCGATGACGGGGGCAAACCCGGCCAGCGGGCTGTGGTTGTGGGCGTAGCCCGACGACAGCCACGGGAACCCGGTAAACAGCCAGCCGCGCAGCCATTCGAACAGTGCCCACATGGCGGGCAGCAGCAGCAGGTTGGCGGCCGGCAGCGGCAGCGCCCATTGCTTGCGCAGCCAGGCGGACGTGCCCATGGCCAGCGCCACGTAAAATCCCATGGCCCAGGCCAGCAATGCCACGGCAGCGGCCGCCAACGGCGCGGGCATGCCGCCGAACGTGTGCATGGACACGTACAGCCAGTGAATGCCGGCGGCAGTCCAGCCGAAGCCGAACGCCCAGCCGATCAGGCCGGCAGCTTTGACGCTGCTGCTGCGCAGGACCTGGTAGAACAGCGTGGCCAGGCCGAGGATTTCCAGCGGCCACCAGCCGAATGGTGCGAAGCCGAGCACGCACAGCGCGCCGGCCAGGGCGGTGATGATCATCCGTCCCTGGGTGCTGCGCTGCGGCTTCGGTGGTGCGTTGGGATCGGCGCGGCGAAAGCGCATTATGCGTCGTCGCCGGCGTCCGGCACTGGGGGCAGTTTTTCCACGAGCAGCATGTGGATCTGGCGGGCGTCGGCGCGCAGGACTTCGAAGCGCAGGCCCTGGTAGTCGAACACATCGCCCTTGTGGGGCATGCGAGACAGGTGCTTGGCCACCAGGCCGCCAATGGTGTCGACATCGTCGTCGGGCAGGTGGGTATCGAGCTCTTCGTTGAACTGGGCGATTTCGGTGAGCGCCTTGACGCGCCAGCGCGCGCCGTTGGGGCCTTCCTTGATCGACAGGATGTTGTCTTCTTCCTCGTCGAAATCGTACTCGTCCTCGATGTCGCCCACGATCTGTTCGAGCACGTCCTCGATGGTGATCAGGCCGGCGACGCCGCTGTACTCGTCCACGACAATGGCCATGTGGTTGTGGGTGGCGCGGAAGTCGCGCAGCAGCACATTGAGGCGTTTCGATTCGGGGATGAACACGGCCGGGCGCAGCATGGCGCGCACGTCGAACGATTCTTCGGCGTAGTAGCGCAGCAGGTCCTTGGCCAGCAGGATGCCGATGACTTTGTCGCGCTCGCCTTCGATGGCCGGGAAGCGCGAGTGGGCTGTTTCCAGCACGATCGGCATCCATTCCTCGATGGGGCGGGAGATGTCGATCACGTCCATTTGCGAGCGCGGCACCATGATGTCGCGGGCAGACAGGTCGGACACCTGGAACACGCCTTCGATCATCGACAGGGCGTCGGCGTCGATCAGGTTGCGTTCGTGGGCGTCATGCAGGACATCGAGCAGTTCCGCGCGGTTCTCGGGCTCGGGGGAGATGAATGCGGTCAGCCGTTCAAACAGCGACCGATGGGGTTTGGCGTCAGTCTTGACGCCACTAGAGTGCTCTTGCATAGGAGGCGTGAGCCGTTGTTTCAAAGGGTGTAGGATACACCAAATGGGGGTGATAAGAGATTTTTGTCAAAAAAACCAGTGGTTTTCACTGAAGTTGCCGTCTAGGACAACTTTTTTTCCTGGGCATACGGGTCGGCAAAACCGAGCGTGGCCAGCAGTTCCGTCTCGAGGTCTTCCATTTCCGTGGCTTCGTCGTCGTCTTCGTGGTCGTACCCTTGCGCGTGCAGCACGCCGTGCACGACCAGGTGCGCCGTGTGCGCTTCCACCGTCTTGTTCTGCTCGGATGCCTCTTTTTCCAGCACATCGGTGCACAGGATGATGTCGGCCTGGGTGGGCGCATCGTCGGGCAACTCTTCTCCCTCGTTGTAGGCAAATGTGAGCACGTTGGTGGCGTAGTCCTTGCCACGGAACTCATGGTTCAGCGCGCGGCCTTCGTCGGCATCGACAAAACGGATGGTCAGCTCGGCCGGCGCGAACAGCGCGGCCTGGATCCAGCGCCGCACCTTGGGACGGGTAATCACGGCTTTCAGGCGGGCGTCGGGGTATTGCACCGACAGGGTCAGTTTATTTTTTTCGGACATTTTTCAGGGCGGTGGTTTTCAGCAGCGGGGCGATTTCCGCTTCGTGGTTGTGCGCAGTTTCATAGGCGTCGACAATGCGCGCGACCAGCGGGTGGCGCACCACGTCTTCGCTGGTGAAGTGGCTGAAGGCCATGCCGCGCACGTCCTTGAGCACCTGTACTGCATCGACCAGGCCGCTCTTCTGGCTCTTGTGCAGGTCGACCTGGGTGACGTCGCCGGTGACCACGGCCTTGCTGCCGAAGCCGATGCGGGTCAGGAACATCTTCATTTGCTCGACCGTCGTGTTTTGCGCTTCGTCGAGGATCACGAACGCGTGGTTGAGCGTGCGGCCGCGCATGTACGCGAGCGGCGCCACTTCGATCACCTGTTTCTCGAACATTTTCTGGGTGCGGTCGAAGCCGAGCAGGTCGTACAGCGCGTCGTACAGCGGCCGCAGGTACGGGTCGACCTTTTGCGTCAGGTCGCCCGGCAGAAAGCCCAGCCGTTCGCCCGCTTCCACGGCCGGACGGGTGAGGATGATGCGCTTGACGGCGTCGCGTTCGAGCGCGTCCACCGCGCACGCCACGGCCAGGTAGGTCTTGCCGGTGCCGGCCGGACCCACGCCGAAGCTGATGTCGTGTTCGAGGATGTTGCGCAGGTAGCGGATCTGGTGCGGGGTGCGGCCGCGCAGGTCGGCGCGGCGGGTTTTCAGCACCGGGCTGTTGATGTCGGGCTCGACGAACGGCGCGGCGGCCACGGCGCGCGCCGCATCCTTCACGGGCGCGGGCGCGTCGGACGAGGCCGCTGCAGCGGCAGCAGCGTTGAGGCCGGCCCGCTGTTCGACCAGCGCCAGCTGCACTTCCTCGATCGGCACCACCTTGTTGGCGATGGCATAGAATTTTTCGAGGATCTGCACCGCGCGTTCGGCGTTGTGGCCGCTGACGATGAATTTTTCGCCGCGCCGGAAAATGGTCACGTCCAGCGCGGCGGAGATCTGGCGCAGGTTTTCGTCGAGCGGTCCGCACAGGTGCGCCAGGCGCGTGTTATCGAGCGGTTCGGGGACGAAGTAGTGCGGCTGGACTGGAGTGTTTGTTTTCAATGGAATGGTCAGAGGTGGTGGGGCGCCGGGGTGCGCACAGCCGCTAGTTTAGCGTAAATCGCCGGGGCGATGCCCTTGCGTGCGCCGCCCCGCTGAGCGCTGTGATGAAATGGCATGGTTGCCATGTTTTCTAGCCAGCGATTGATGCGGCACAATCTTGATTCGGGCGTGTCTATCGGGCGGCGGCGCTTTTGCGCATAGAATTCTCTTGCACGAAAGGCAATCACTTCAACCTTGGGCCATCTTAGTTTAACTCTTTTGAATACTCTAAGTTTTCCTTAAGTTCGAACCAGCAATATCTCTTCACCCAACCAACGAGGACACATCATGGCACACCACGCACTCGCATCGCAGGAAAGCTACAACCCCAACCACCTGCTCGACATTTTGCTGGGCAAGATGCAACTGAAAAACGACGCGGCTCTCTCGCGCCTGCTGGAAGTGGCGCCGCCTGTCATCAGCAAGATCCGCCACCACCGCCTGCCGGTCGGCGCCTCGCTGCTGATCCGCATGCACGAAGTGACCGGCATGAGCATCCGCGATCTGCGCGACCTGATGGGCGACCGTCGCACCAAGTACCGCCTGTCCGACGCCCAGGGCCGTCCGAAGCCTGAAGACCGCAACGACAAGGCTGCGGCCGGAAACGCAGCACACCACTAATGCGCCCCTCTCGCGTCCCCTGTCGCGCCGGTCATCCGACTGGCGGGCAGGGCGCCGGGGCAGCAGGACAGCCTGATTTGTAACAGTCTGACGTCGTTCAGCTCAGCAGCACCATCGAGATTTCATCATACTGCAGCTCCGTTTCGCGGAACACGTGCAGATAAATTTCCTCATCGAGTCCCAGCGCGGTCCATGCCACATTCGAGACCTGCGGCACCAGGTCGTCCTGCACCTGCGCCAGATCGAGCGCGTGCACGATGGCATCGGCCACGTGGATGATGGCCGCGAGGAAGCCCGCGCCCTGGACTTCCGGATCGTGGTGGTGGGCGATCGCCAGCCGCATGGTGTCGGAAAAATTCCAGTGTTCGGCCAGCGCCACGCCCGCATCCACATGGTCCACCCCCAGCACGTGGCGCTCGGCCGCCAGCAGATAACAGTCCTGTTCTTCACGGTAGGCCAGCGTGAGCGAATACTTGTTCGGGAAACACGACACCAGGACCAGCCGGCCGATATCGTGCAGCAGCCCCGCCGTAAACGCATAGTCCTGGTTGAAGCGCATATGCCGCGCCAGCACTTTGGCGCACGCGGCCGTGGCAATCGAATGGCGCCAGAACGCCTTGTGGTCGAAGCCGGGGCAGTGGCCGGCGGGGAAATAGCCGGTGACGGCGGCGGCCGTGATCAGGTTGCGCGTGGTCTGGAAACCGAGATAGGTGATGGCCTGCTGGATCGTGGTCACTTTCACCTGCAGGCCGTACAGCGAGGAATTGGCCAGGCGCAGCGTCTTGGCGGTCAGCGCCTGGTCGTGCGAGACTTTTTTGGCCAGCACCGAGATGTCGACACCTTCCTGGTCGATGCTGTTGAGCAGCTCCATCACCACCGCCGGCAGCGACGGCAAGTCGTCCAGCGTGCGCACCACGTCGTCGTAGCTGATGGTATTACTCATGCTCGTGCTCCTGCCGCCCGGTGCGGAAATCGAGCACGAAGCGCTGCAGCAGGCTGGTGGCCCAGTCGTTGCCCGCGTCGGGGTCGGTTTTGCGGAACAGGTGGGCGATGCGCGCCTCGTGGTGAGCGCGGGTGGCCTGTTCCTGCTCCGGCGAGGCCTGTTCCGATTGCTGGGCCAGCACCGGCAGCATCTCGATGCCATGGCGCGGCATCAAGGCCAGCATGGCCTCGGTCAGCACCGTGCCTTGCGGCAGCAGAACCTGTCCCTGGACGTCGAGCAGCACGTCCGACAGGACCATGCCGGGCCGTACATTGGCCAGGGCCAGTTGATGATAGTTGCCTGTCATGGTGTCTCCCGAGTTGCTGGCTTACCGATATTACCACCGAGAACCTTCCAAGTCTGTGACGCGTTGCATTCGGCTTGCTTGCCAAGATGCATCTGTTCCC
Source organism: Duganella sp. (assembly GCA_040508835.1). GTDB lineage: Bacteria > Pseudomonadota > Gammaproteobacteria > Burkholderiales > Burkholderiaceae_D > Rugamonas. Next base: position 6,325 of record JBEVMD010000026.1, read on the forward strand.
TTACATTGACACGTTGCCGTCATCACAGCGGCGGGGGAGATCGATCGATGTTTGGGATTCAAGGCCGCCTGACACTGCTGTTTGTCGTGATTGTGACGCTGGTGCTCGGCATTTCCGGCACGTATGCGCAACACAGCCTGTCGCAGCAGCTCGAAGCGGGCAGCCAGCGCTTGCGCCAGGGGGTGCTGGCACGCTTACAGACCAGCTTGCCATCGGCGTTGTGGGATCTCGACAAGGCCAAGGTCGACAATATCGTGGCTGCCGAGATGATGCCGCCCGAGCTGGTGTCGATCCGCGTGTACGACACGTCGGTGGGCCTGTTCTCGGGCAAGCTGCGGCGCGACGACGGCACCCTGGCCGCCATCGAAAACGACGCGGCGGTGGGCGGCACGCCCGTCGTGGCCGACCTGGCCTACCGCGATTCGGCCGGTTCGGGCGCCGCGCTCAAGCCGGTGATCGTGGGCCGGGTGGTGGTCAACTTCAGCCGCGCCCAGATCGAAGCCACGCTGGCCGCCGAGGTACGGCGCAAGGTCACCGAGGTGTTGCTGCTGGACCTGATCCTGGTGGCGGCGCTGGCGCTGTCGCTGCGCATCGTGTTTCACCCGCTCAAGCGCCTGCGCGACGGCTTGTTCGACCTGGCCACCCGCAACAGCGACGAGGTGGAAGAGTTGCCCGACAACCGGCGCGACGAGCTGGGCGAAGTGATCCGTGGTTTCAACGCCATCCAGCGCAAGGTCAAATCGAATATCCAGCGCATCCGCGAGGCCGAGGACGAAGCCCGCCAGGCGGCCCAGGCCACGGCCCGGGCGCTCGACGAGCTGCGCCGCGCGCAGGAATCGCTGCTGCAGGCCGAGCGGCTGGCCTCGCTGGGCGGCCTGGTGGCCGGCGTCGCCCACGAAATCAATACGCCGGTGGGCATCGCGCTCACCAGCGCGTCGGTGCTGATGGAGGCCACCGACAAGGTGCAGCAGGCGGTGGCGGCCGGCAACGTCAAGAAGTCGGACATCACGCGCTACCTGGAGACGGCCGCCGAAAGCACGCGCCTGATCATGAACAACGCCTACCGCGCTGCCCACCTGATCCACAGCTTCAAGCAGATCGCGGTGGACCAGGTGAGCGAGGCGCGGCGCCGCTTCGAGCTGCGCGACTACATCAACGAGGTCGTCTCGAGCCTGCAGCCCAAGCTCAAGAAAACCCGCATCACGGTCAGCATCGCCTGTCCGCCCGACCTCATGCTCGACAGCTATCCGGGCGCACTGGCCCAGGTGATCACGAACCTCACGCTCAACTGCGTGGAGCACGCGTTCGAGCCGGAAGAGGAGGGCCGCATCAATATCGGGGTGGCGCGCCAGGGCGACTGGGTGGAGATGCAGGTGAGCGACAACGGCAAGGGCATCGCCCCGGACATGATCGACAAGGTGTTCGACCCGTTCGTCACCACGCGGCGCGGCCAGGGCGGCACCGGCCTGGGCCTGAACATCGTGTTCAATTTGCTGGCCAAGCAGTTTGCCGGCACCATCACGGTGGCCAGCGTGCTGGGCCAGGGCGCCTGCTTCACCCTGCGCATGCCGTGCGTGACGCCCGCCGACGACCACCCGTAAGTCGAATACCGGACGATGCTGGCCGGTACTGGCGGACAAAGGCCGGGACGAAAAAAATCCCGCACCGGGCGGGATGTTCGGGCCGCGGCGCGCGCTTAGCGGTCGAAGCGGTCGAAACGTTCGGAGATGCGGCGGCGCGAGGCGACGCCCAGTACGACCAGCCCCAGCATCAGCATCAGCGACGTTTCCAGTTCCGGCACCGGCAACGGTGCCTCGTCGACCTGGGCTGCGGACCGGGCGGCGGTGCTGGTGACGGCCGTGTCGGTGCTGTCGCACGACGTGGTGGCGCCGGGCTCGCAATGTTCGGCTTCGACCTCGGCGGCGGCGATGGGCGCGGACGCAGCTGAGACGACCTCGGCTGCGGCGGAACCGGCCAGGCCAAGGGCAAGAACGGCGGTGACAAACAGGGATGAAATTTTCACTATGGACTCCTGGAACTGTGCTGCGGGCCGGGCCATGGCCAGGTTTAACAGCAATCTAATACGCACTCTGTACACTTTTCCAAGTTGGAAGGTCGCCAACTTCAGGAGACGTCATTAGAACATATTTCGTAACATATTGCTATGTTTGTTTATATAATAGAAATTTATTATTGCGGTGCACCAACAGTGTAACTTGTATGTGTGAATCAGTTCATAAATTACATCCATCAAATCAAACAATTAGGATCCGGAGCTGAATTCCGATGATTTCCAGATATAAATCTTTTTGTGGTATTACCGTGTTGTCGACCCTCGCACTGTTGAACGGGTGCAGCAGCATGGGCGGCGCCGGTCCCGCCGCTGCGCCAGTGCCGGCGCCGGTCGGGCCCAATCCGCAGGTGTTGCTGATGGGCGAAGTCCATGACAATGTCCAGGGCCACCGCCTGCGGGTCGACTTGCTGCGCCAGCGGGTGGAGGCCGGCTGGCGCCCGGCCATCGTGATGGAGCAGTTCGACCGCGAAAACCAGGACCTGCTCGACAAGGCGCAAAAAGGGTGCCTGGACGCCCAGTGCGTGATCCAGGTGGTCAACGGTCCCCGCTGGGACTGGCAATTGTATTACCCGGTCATCCAGCTGGCGCTCACATACCACTTGCCCTTGGTGGCCGGCAACCTGTCGCGCAGCGACGCGTCGCGCGTGGTGCGCGACGGGATCCAGGCCACGTTCGATCCGCAAAGCATCAAGGACTACCACCTGGACCAGCCGCTGCCGGAAGCGTTGCGCGCCGCCCAGCAGCAGGAAATCGCTGCAGGTCACTGCGGCATGCTGCCCGAGATGATGTTCAAAGGGATGGTCGACGCCCAGGTGTCGCGCGACATCTGGATGGCCAAGATCATCCGCGAACAGCAGCCGCGCGACGTTGTGCTCATCGCCGGCAATGGCCACGTGCGCAAGGATATCGGAGTCGCGCGCTGGATTAACCAGGTCGCGCCTATACTGACGGTGCGCGCCGAAGGGTTCGTGGAGGAAGGCAAGCGCAGCGGCAAGGACAACGACCCGCGCTTCGACCAGACCTATACCCTCGCGCCCCAGCAGCGTCCTGATCCTTGTGCCAAATTCAAAGCCAAATGAAAACACATTACCAAGCCGAGGCGCCGCAGCGCGCCGAAATCGATACCCTGCCGGGTCCTGTCATGCTCGAGTTCGGCGCTAACTGGTGCGGCCATTGCCAGGCTGCGCAAGGTCCGCTGGCGCAGGCGTTTCCCGGCCACGAAGCCGTCACCCATTACAAGGTCGAAGACGGTCCCGGCCGCGCGCTGGGCCGCTCGTTCCGCGTCAAGCTGTGGCCCACGTTTATCTTCATGCGCGGCGGGCTGGAAGTGGCGCGCGTGGTGCGGCCGCTGGAGGCTGCCGAGATTGCGGACGGACTGCAGCAGATCGATCCGCAGGGCTGAGCAGCGGCAGCCGCACGGCGGCATGCCACTGCGGCGCCGTCCGCGGTGCCGCACTCGACGTGCCTGACCGGCAGCGCCGTGGTTGCGCCGCTCCCGGCGCTGCTCCTGGCGTTGCTCCCTATGCCGCTCCCGGCGTTGCTCCCTATGCCGCTCCCGGCGTTGCTCCCTA
>JBEVMD010000138.1:0-6243 GCA_040508835.1 Duganella sp.
CTCGGGCGAATACTTTTTCAGGAAGCCATCGAGTTGCTGCTGGGCAGTGGCCATGCGGTCAGGTTATCCTCAGCTTGCAGGTTGAGCCAGCATCTGAGGAACCAAAACTACCGCCGTGCATTAGGGGTCGGAAGTGGCGGAGACACAGATGACCAACGGAAAACGGACTGCAGCGGACTACGGCAATTCGGCCGGACGTCTGGCGGATAGGGTGGTGGGTGACATGTCGGAATTTTCGGATCGCGCCAAACGCGCTTTCGGTGACGCAAGCGAGCTTGCTGGCGATGTCGGCCATAAGGTCGCGCGTGGCGGCAAGAAGGCCGGTGAGTTTGTGGTGCGTGAGGTGCGTGAGCATCCGCTTCGCACGCTGGCCGTCGGAGCGGCCATCGGCGCCGTCGTGGCAGCCGTGATCATGCTGCGCAACAAAGGCGACGAATAGCTTAGTCGTTCAGGCGGCTTTGACATCAAAGGTGGCGTGGGCGAGAGCCTCCGCCACCTTTATGCCGTCTACGGCTGCCGACAGGATGCCGCCCGCATAGCCGGCGCCTTCGCCGGCGGGGAACAGGCCGGCCGTGTTGAGGCTTTGCAGGGTGTCGTCGCGGCGCTTGATGCGGATCGGCGACGAAGTCCGGGTTTCCAGGCCGGTCAGCACGGCGTCATGGCGGAAGTAGCCCTTGAGCTGCTTGTCGAACGCGGGGAACGCTTCACGCAGGGCGCTCACCGCGTATTCCGGCAGGATCTGCGCCAGGTCGGTCAGGTGCACGCCCGGCTTGTACGACGGCGTCACGGTGCCGAACTCGGTCGACGCGCGGCCGGCCACGAAGTCGCCCATCAGCTGGCCCGGGGCGTTGTACGTGCCGCCGCCCAGTTCGAACGCCTTTTCTTCCAGCCGACGCTGCAGCTCGATGCCGGCCAGCGGGTGGCCGGGATAATCGACTTCCGGCGAGATGCTGACCACGATGGCGCTGTTGGCGTTGCGTTCGTTGCGCGAGTACTGGCTCATGCCGTTGGTGACCACACGGCCCGGTTCGGACGCCGCCGCCACCACCGTGCCGCCCGGGCACATGCAGAAGCTGTAGACCGCGCGGCCGTTGGCGGCGTGGTGCACCAGCTTGTAATCGGCCGCGCCGAGGATCGGGTGGCCCGCATTGGGACCGAAGCGGCAGGCATCGATCAGCGACTGCGGGTGTTCCACCCGGAAACCGATCGAAAACGGTTTCGCTTCGATGTACACGCCGCGGTCGTACAGCATCTGGAACGTGTCGCGCGCGCTGTGGCCGATGGCCAGCACCACGTGGTCGGTGACGATTTTCTCGCCGCTCTCCAGCATCACGGCGCGCACCTGGCGGCCGTTGGCGGTTTCTTCGATGTCGAGATCGGTGACCTTGCTGTCGAAGCGGTATTCGCCGCCCAGCGCCTCGATGTTTTCACGCATCGATTCCACCATTTTCACCAGCCGGAACGTGCCGATGTGCGGCTTGCTCACGTAGACGATTTCCTCGGGCGCGCCGGCCTTGACGAATTCGTTCAGCACCTTGCGGCCGTAATGCTTGGGATCCTTGATCTGGCTGTACAGCTTGCCGTCCGAGAAGGTGCCGGCGCCGCCTTCGCCGAACTGCACGTTCGACTCCGGGTTGAGCTTGCGCTGGCGCCAGAAGCCGAACGTGTCCACCGTGCGCTCGCGCACCACCTTGCCGCGCTCGAGAATGATTGGCCGCAAGCCCATCTGCGCCAGCAGCAGCGCCGTCAGCAGGCCGCACGGGCCGATGCCGATCACGACCGGGCGCTGGAAGTCGGGATGGGCGGCCAGCTGCTGGCCGTCGGCCACGAACTTGTACGCCATGTCCGGCGACGGCATCAGGTGGGCGTCGTGCTTGCGGTGCTGCAGCACGGCCGCTTCGTTGGCCACCTCGACGTCGAGCGAATAAATGAGGACGATGGCCGATTTTTTGCGGGCATCGTAACTGCGCTTGAAGACGGTAAAGCCGAGCAGGTCTTCGGCAGGGATGTCCAGGCGCGCCAGGATGGCGGCCGGCAGCTCGGCTTCGGTGTGGTTCAGGGGGAGTTTGACTTCATTAAGACGCAGCATGGTGATGGTTCCGAAAAGTGCAGGGCTCCGTATCTAGCGGAGAGCGGTGCGGCGCTTGGCGCGGCGCAGGGCGCTATTTTACCTGTTCCCGACAGCAACGCATCAGTGCGCCAACTTCGCCCCGCGGGTGCGCTACATGCCGCCCCAGGCCGCGCTCAGCACCGAAACGGCCGCCAGCGCTGCCGTTTCGGTGCGCAGCACGCGCGGTCCCATCGACAGTGCCAGCGCGCCGTGCTCCGGCTCCACCGCATGGAGCACCGCGATGGCGGCGCTGGCGCTGCGCAGTCCCAGCTCGCGCAAGGTCGCGCTGTACTCGCCGCCAGCGCCGTTAAATAGTGAAAAAGTGAAATGGTGTTGCGTTCGGCCAGCCGGAGCACCGGGATATGGTGGGCGAGGGTATCGGGGAGGGAAACGCACTGGCCTATGGGTAGCGGTAGCGGAAGGAAAAGCGGGACCTCGAGGTGCGGTCAGATTATCTAAGCGCCGTCAATTGGTTACCGTCCGTAATACTACGCCATAGCCATTTAATACCAAAAGTAAAAAATTCCCAACAACGGTGCATTTATTTTCCACGGTAGTGCATGAATTCTTTATGTCGCACTCATACGGTGAGAATTACTCAATTTTTCTGAGCGATGGCGCATGCAAGTTTCCAAAGAGAAATCATTTTTAAATAAACTTCATATAGATATATGAATTTTATCCGTATAAAAATTTGGTATCGACAGGTATTAGGTGTAAAAATTGCCGTTCCATCATAAATTATTCGGCGACTAAGTTGCATGAATAAACCCATCTACAACAGTTTTTTTAGTGTTCGCGTTGTTTTCTTGCATAAAGAAACTTGCGTTGTTGACAGTTTTACTTGCTCCGTGTTTCCATGGATTCACGGGCAAAAACATATTGTCCAGTAATAGTTGGTAACAGCCTTCCGACAGAGAGGGCTCGGGCAATCTTGCCTACCAGGCAAATTTATTAAATCGGGAATAAAAAATATGTTAAGGAAAACTGTTCTTGTTAATGCGCTCTCGCTGGCGTTCAGCACTGCGGCTTTGACGGTTGCCGTGGTGCAGCCAGTCATGGCGCAGTCGAATGCCTCCGGTAACATTTTCGGCCAGGTCGATTCGCCAGCTGGCGCCTCGATTTCGGTGGAAAACAAGGAGACCGGTTTCAAGCGTACCGCAACGCCCGAAGCCGGTGGCCGCTTCCAGCTGACCGCGCTGCCGGTGGGCCGCTATACGGTACAGCTGCTGCGCGACGGTAAGGTTGCCGAAACCCGCGACGTGGAAGTACAGATCGGCCAGGGCGCAAATGCTTCGTTTACCGCAGCCGTTCAAGCGGTGCAGATTACCGGCCGCCGCAGCCGCATCGACATTTCCAACACCAACAGCGGCGCGACCTTCACCGCGCGCGAACTGGCCAAACTGCCAATTACGCCATCGGTGGCATCGATCATTCAGTTGGCGCCAAACACCACCCGCGGCGACTCGCGCTACGGTGACGGCAATGCCCCAAGCTTCGGTGGTTCGGCCGCTTCGGAAAATGCGTTTTACATCAACGGTTTCCCTGTGACCAACGTGCTGTTCCAGGTCGGTAGTTCCGAACTGCCGTTTGGCGCCATCGGCGGCGCCCAGATTCTGACCGGCGGTTTCGGCGCCGAGTTCGGCCGCTCCACTGGCGGCGTGATCAATATCTCGACCAAGAGCGGTACCAATACCTGGGAAGTGGGCGCCAGCACCAGTATCGAACCTAAATCGCTGCGTGCCACCGAGAAGAACATTTACTACGGCATCAACGGCCTGCCGACTGATGGCAAGATCTACAAGTACAACCAGGATAACGAGCGCGACACGTCGATCTCCAACGTCTATGTCAGCGGCCCGCTGATCAAGGACACCCTGTTCCTGTATGCCAACGTTGAACGTACCAAGACCGATATCGAAGGCACCCGCGCCAATGCCGACAGCGCGGCCCTGAGCACGGGCTGGGAAGACCGCAGCGATAAAACCACGCGCGCGCTGGTCAAAGTCGACTGGAACATCAACGACAACCACCGCCTCGAAGGCACGTATATCAAGGACGATCCGAAGTCGGACCGTGCTTACTACGCCTACGATTACAACACCCTGTCCAAGGGCGCCACCCAGACCGGCGGTGCTCACTACGAAAGCTATGGCCCGACCCCGGTGGCAGCGCGCGTAGGCGCCGAAATCAAGATCCTGAACTATACGGGCAACCTGTCCGATGACGTCACAGTCACCGCCATGGTCGGCAACAGCCGCACCGAGCACGTATTCGACCCGGTGGGCTACAACCCAGACCTGTTCCAGGTCACTGCACCGGCCATCGCACGCATTCCGGGCTTTACCTACAGCAGCCCGCAAACCACCACCGGCAACATCCTGACCCCGGGTGCGTTTGACGAGCAGAAGGTGATGAACCTGAATCTGCAATACAAGATTGGCGACCACACCATCCGCCTCGGTGCTGACCAGAACAAGATCAGCTCCAAGGCCGGCACCAGCCGCGCCGGTGGCGGTACCTGGCTCTACGCCCGCGCCACCAATCCGAATTCGCCGATCAACGGTTCCGTCCCATCGCCTGCCAGCAATGGCGGTTTCGGCACTCAGGGCTACTACGTCAGCCGCGTGCTGTCGTCTGGCGTGTCGACCCCGTCGGTGGACCAGGATGCGCAATACGTCGAGGATACCTGGCAAGTGACGCCTAAGATCATCCTCAAAGCTGGTCTGCGTAACGAGCAGTTCACCAACTACAACGGTGACGGCCAACCATACATCGCCATGCGTCACCAGCTGGCGCCACGTCTGGGCGCAACCTGGGATGCGTTTGGCGACTCGTCGCTGAAAGTGTTTGCCAATGCCGGTCGTTACCACCTGCAAATGCCGACCAACGTCGCCGTGCGCGCTGCGGGCGCCTCGCTCAACACATCGCAGTTCTACACCTATACCGGTGTGGATGCCGCCACCGGCGCGCCAACCGGCCTCACGCCACTGGGGACGCTGTTCTCGGCAAATAACGAGTTCGGCCAGTCGAAAGACCCGCGCGGTGTTGCAGCCCAAAACATGGATTCACTGTACCAGGATGAGCTGATCCTCGGTTTCGAGCGGGCTTATTCGCCTGACCTGAACTTTGGCGCCAAGCTCACCTACCGCAAGCTGAAATCGGGTATTGACGATTTCTGCGATCAGCGTCCGTTCGATAAGTATGCGGAAGAAAACGGTATCGAGAATAATTTCGTGTTTAATTGCGCGCTGTTCAACCCGGGCAAGGACAACACCTTCCTGGTGGACTACGCCGGCACGGGCGCCAACCTGACCACGGTCCACCTGTCCGCGGCAGAGCTCGGCTACCCGGAAATCAAGCGTAGCTATGCTGCCCTTGATCTGTTCCTGGAGCACCCGCTGCGCAATGGCTGGTACGGCAAGATCAACTACACGCTGTCGCGCAACAAAGGCAACACCGAAGGTCAGACCCGTTCCGATTCGGGCCAGGCGGACGTGTCGACCACGGCGGTATTCGATTACCCTGAGCTGACCCTGTACTCGAACGGCCTGCTGCCGAACGACCGCAAGCATCAACTCAAGGCATATGGCTTCTACCAGTTCACCGACGAATTCAGCGTGGGCGGCAACCTGCTGGTGGCATCGGGCCGTCCGAAAAACTGTATCGGCAACCTGCCTCAGTCGTACTACGACGCTGGCAACCCTGCCACCGACTACGGTTCCGAGTTCTTCTTCTGTAACGGTGAACCTTCGAAACGCGGTACCAAGGGCCGCATGCCGTGGGATACCCGCCTGGACATGAACGTGGCCTACAGCCCGACCATCGTCAAGGGCCTGATCCTGAAGGCGGACGTGTTCAACGTGTTCAACCGTCAGGTCGCCCAGAACCAGACCGAGGCGTACAACACCGGCCTGGGTCAGAACGCTCTGTATGGCAACGTGGTCAGCTACACCGCGCCACGCTCGGTACGTCTGTCTGTCGAGTACAGCTACAAGTTCTAAGCTTCATGATGGCCGCCGGCACGCCGGTGGCCGGATGAAAGAGACAATGCCGCCCGGTTCGCTCCGGGCGGCATTTTTCGTTGATGGGGCAACGCCTGCGGCCCTCCCGGTCAATAAAAAGCCCGCGCT
>JBEVMD010000140.1:0-10366 GCA_040508835.1 Duganella sp.
AGCCAGGGGTTTTTTTCGATCCATTCATGGGAGAATTTCATGGGGTGCTCCGATATCAGTGGGCGGCTGCCAGGGCCGGGATGGGGGCGGTGACGGTGGCGCGGCTGCGCAGCGTCATCCAGGTGTTGTAGCCCATCACGCACATGCCGGAGAAGTACAGGAAGCCGCCCATCACGCGCACCACGTAGTACGGATAAGTCGCTTTCACGCCTTCGACAAAGGTGTAGGTCAGGGTGCCGTCCGGGTTGACCGCGCGCCACATCAGGCCCTGCATCACGCCGGCGATCCACATGGCCGCGATGTACAGCACCACGCCGATGGTGGCCACCCAGAAGTGCAGATCGATCAGCTTGACGCTGTACATTTTCTGCTCGCCCACCAGGCGCGGAATCAGGTAGTAGATCGAGCCCATGGTGATGAAGCCCACCCAGCCCAGCGCGCCGCCGTGCACGTGCGCCACGGTCCAGTCGGTGTAGTGGGACAGGGCGTTGATGGTCTTGATCGACATCATCGGCCCTTCGAAGGTGGCGATGCCGTAGAATGACAGCGAGACGATCATGAACTTCAGGATCGGGTCGGTGCGCAGCTTGTGCCACGCGCCCGACAGGGTCATCATGCCGTTGATCATGCCGCCCCACGACGGCGCCAGCAGCACCAGCGAGAACACCATGCCCACCGATTGCGTCCAGTCCGGCAGCGCCGTGTAGTGCAGGTGGTGGGGGCCGGCCCACATATAGGTGAAGATCAGCGCCCAGAAGTGCACGATCGACAGGCGATAGGAATAGACGGGACGCTCGGCCTGTTTCGGGATGAAGTAATAGACCATGCCCAGGTAGCCGGCGGTGAGGATGAAGCCCACCGCGTTATGGCCGTACCACCACTGGATCATGGCGTCCTGCACGCCCGTGTAGGCCGAGTACGACTTGGTGAGGCTGGCCGGCATCACGGCGCCTTGCACCACGTGCAGGATGGTCACGGCCAGGATGTAGGCGCCGAAGAACCAGTTGGCCACGTAGATGTGCTTGACCTTGCGGGTGAGCAGGGTGCCGAAGAACACGATGGCGTACGCGATCCACACCACCGCGATCAGGATCGTGATCGGCCATTCGAGCTCCGCGTATTCCTTGCCGCGCGTAAAACCCATGGGCAGCGTGACCACGGCCAGCAGGATCACGGTTTGCCAGCCCCAGAAGGTGAAGGCAGCCAGCGTGTCGGAAAACAGCCGCACCTGACAGGTGCGCTGCACCACGTAGTACGACGTGGCAAACAGGCCGCTGATGCCGAACGCAAAGATCACGGCATTGGTGTGCAGCGGCCGCAGGCGGCCGTAGGTCAGCCAGGGGATGTCCAGGTTCAGCGCCGGCCATGCCAGTTGGGCGGCGATGATCACCCCCACCAGCATGCCGACAATGCCCCAGACCACGGTTGCAATCGTGAATTGCTTCACGACCTTGTAGTTGTAGTTCAATGAATGGTCCACAGTGCTCTCCGGTTTTGCTTCGATCTATTGCCGGAAGGGTAAGCGTCTGGGATTCAAAAAACTTTGATGTGAATCAAAATTGCCCGGATGAATTAATGTAGGGCGCCGAGGGCAGACAGCGCAACCGGCCGGTACCCACGGCACCGCCTGGCGCGGTCAGAATCTGGCGCGCAAGCCGAGGCTGAAGCTGCGACCCACGACATCGTAATAGACGCCGTTGGCTGGCAGCGGCGGCGCCCGGTCAAAGACATTGTTGACGGCGGCGAACACTTCGGGCGCGCCCTTGGCGCCGAACTGGTAGCTGCCGCGCCAGTTAACATAAGTCACCGATGGCACGATGTTGTTGTCGATGCTGTTGGCCAGCGTGGCCGCGTAGCGGGCGTCGTCGGGGCCGATCAAGGCGTTGTTGTAGTGGCCGCGGCTGATGTAACGCAGCTGGCCGGTCGTCGACAGCGGTCCCAGCTTGTAGGTGGCGCTGGCGTTCCACGACCATGCCGCGATGCCGCCCGTGACGCCGGTCTGGCCGGCGCGGTTCACGCCGTCGGGCGTGGCCGGGGTGACGTCGCCCGACGACCACAGCTCGAACACCCTGGTGCCCTGCACCGCGACGTGGACGGTGCCGCGCAGTGTGTCGCCGAGGTGGCGCAGCGGCTGGGCATACGCCAGTTGCAGGTCGAGGCCGTGCGTGCGCAGCTGGCCCACGTTGGCGTTCACGCCGGACACGGCTGCAATCGAGTTATCGGCGGCAAACGTGATGGACTGGCAGTCGCTGGTTTTGCCATCGCGCAGGCAGTTGTCGATCAGGGTCTGGAACGCCACCGTGGCGATTGCGCGGTGGACGTCGATTCGGTAGTAGTCGGCCGACATGCTCAGGCGTTTCAGAGACGCCGGCTCGAACACGATGCCCACCGTGGTGGTGGCCGACTTTTCCGGTGTCAGCGCCGGGTTGCCACCGGTGTAGGCCGTCATCACGTAGCTGGCATTGAACGCGGGGCGCGGGTCGAACAGCGACTGCGTGGCCGAGTTGCGCGAGCTGAACAGCTCGGACAGGTTCGGCGCCCGGATGTCGCGCGAGCGGGTGCCGCGCAAGCGGATGTCGGCCGTGGGCGCATACGTCGCGCCCGCCTTCCAGGTGGTGACGTCGCCCGAGGTCGAATAACCGGTGCGGCGCGCGGCGCCGTTGACATCGACCGCATGGATGCCGGGCAGTCCCGCGGCGGGGGACACCAGCGGCACCAGCGTTTCCAGGTACACCTCTTTTACGCTCAGCTTGCCATTGATCGGCTGCACATTGTTGACGTTGAAGGCGCCGGCCGCGGACAGTGCGTCCGCCGACGACGTCAGCTTTTCCTGGCGGTACTCGAAGCCGCCGGCAAGCGAGACGGGACCGGCCCAGCTGGCAAACGGTGCGCCCTGCAGATTGGCCGACGCTTCTTCCAGCTGCGACACCTGCTTGAAGCGCGCCTGGCCCAGGATGTAGGCGGCCGCCGCAGCCGACGGCGCCGCGCCGCCCAGCAGGTTGACCGGCACGCAGCCATTGGCGGGTGCGCTCAGGGTCGAGCGGCAGGCCACCGAGCCGAGCGCCAGGCCGGACGCGCCGACGTTGGCGGCGGTCACCGTCACAGCGTCGATGGCGCGCAGCATATTGGCGCTGATTACGACATTGGACGTGGTCTTTGCAAAATTGCTGCGCGAAGTCTGCAGGTTGACGTCCCATTTCCAGCTGTCGCCCATTGCGCCTTGCAGACCCGTGGCCAGGCGCGCCGCCCGGTTCAGGTGATCGAGCTGCGGCGCCCCGAGCGCGTTGCCCGAGTAACCGACGCGCAGCGCGGTCGTCCCCATCTGCGAGGCGACCCGGGCGGGCAGGTAGGCGTTGTCGCGCGCGATGGCGACGGCCGGATTGAAATAGATCTGGGTGGTGCCGCCGCCCTTGCTGCGCGCATACGACGGCTCCACGTAAAACGTGATGGCGGGCGAGAGGTCGTACGACAGCCGGCTCAGGAACGCGGCGCGCTCGACCGGCGTGCGCAGCGGGAACGGGCCATAGATGCTGTTGCCGGCCATGCCGCCGCCGAGCATGGTGGTGCCGGTGGCGTACTGGCCGTACGCAAACGGCGCCGTGCCCACGGTGCCGTCCGCGCGGGTGACGAACTGCTGGCCGCGCAGCGCGGCCGGGTTGGCGGCCACGTTCTGGATCAGGCCGCCGGAGGTCATGTTACCGATGCGGACCGCGCCGGCAATGAGGTTGGCGGGCACGCCCGCCGCGCGCGGACCCGGCACGGCAAAGGCGGACACTTCCTCGCGGCCCCAGTCGCGCTCGTAATAATTGCGCACGCCGCTGTTGTCGTTGTATTCGCCGCCCGCAACGATGCGGCCACGGCCCTCGGCAAACGCGGCGCCGCCCGCCATGCCGACAGTCTTGTCGCGCGCATCGCCCTGGCCCGCCTGGCCGTACTGGACCGAGCCCTGCACGCCGTCGATGCGCTCTTTCAAACGGAGGTTGACCACGCCGGCCACGGCGTCCGACCCGTACGCGGCCGAGGCGCCGCCCGTGACCACGTCCACGGTCTGGATCAGCGACGTGGGGATCATGTTCAGGTCCACGCCGGCCGCGCCGGCGATGTTGCCGTTGTAGGTGAGCGGCAGGCGGTTGCGGCCCAGCAGCACCAGGGTGCGGTTCGCGCCCAGGCCGCGCAGGTCGGTAAAGCTGACGCCGGTGCTGGTGGTGCCGCTGGTGGCCGAAATGGTGGCGCGGAATGCCGGGATTTCATTGAGCACGTCGCCCACGTTGACTGCCGCGCGCTCGGCAATGGCGGCGCTGCCGATCACGGTGGTGGGCGTCGGTGCCTGGAAGCCGGCGCGGTCGATGCGCGAGGCGCTCACCACCACGCTCTGCGCGGGATCGATGGCCGGCGCCGCCGTTGGCGCTGCGAGCGGTCCTGGAGGCGGCACGACATCAGCCGCCGTGGCCGGTGCCGCCGTGGTCCCGGCAGGCGCGGCGGCAGTGGCAGTCGTAGCCGTCGTAGCGGCGGCAGCAACGGCGGGCCCGGGCGTGGCGCGTGTGGCGGTCTGCGCGTGACCGCCGCCGCTGCCCGCCAGCAGCAGCAAGCCCGTTGCCAGCCGCAGCGGGCCTGCCAGCGCCCTGGCCCGTGCCGCGGCCCGGTGCGTGGAGCGCTGACCAACCGGCGCCTGGCGTTTTACCGATATGCTCATGAGTTCCTGCGGTGGTGTGGCATCTGGAACCTTGTTCCGGTCTGGTGATGTAGCGGGACCACTATTGCGTCCCGCAGGGCTGCACGGGAAGCCTGCAGCGTTGACGGGAAAAGCGTGGCTCTGGACAAGCACGACCTTGTCATTGTCGCGACACATTTTAGCTGCACTCGAGCGCGGCGGGCGACGATCGTTGGCCGCGCAGGCTTGTCCAGGACGGTGTGACGTGACGGTCGTTGCAGTCCATGGCGCTGGCGCAAGTCGCGGTTCGGAAGTTGCGTCTCTTGCCGAAAAATAAAAACAATATTATCCCAAACCCGCAGTAAAATTTCCTCAGACCAGCTGCCCCTGAGGCCGGCTGTGGTTTCACCCGCCTCATCCGTTCCAGCCCGACGATTTACTATAAGGAAGTCACGATGAAATTGAAGTCGCTGCCCGTCGCCCTATCCGCCGCCCTGGTGTGCTTGAGCTCTGCCGCCATGGCCAGGGACGTGGTGGTCCACGCCGGTCATTTGATCGACGCCGTCTCGGGCCAGGTTGCCGACCGCATGTCGATCCTGATCGCCAACGACCGCATTACCGCCGTGCAGCGCGGCTTCGTCTCTCCTGCCGGCGCCGAGGTGGTGGACCTGTCCCGCGCCACCGTGCTGCCCGGCCTGATCGACGCCCACGTGCACATGGCGCACGGCGTGATCGGTTCCGAGACCAACAGCCTGGCCAGGCGGTTTACGACGTCGTCCGCCGACCTGGCCTTCCGCACCGTGGGCAACGCCAGCATGCTGCTCAACCTCGGCTTTACGTCCGTGCGCGACCTGGGCACCACGACCGAGGTGATCGTGGGCCTGAAAAAAGCCATCGCCCAGGGCCTCATTGCCGGGCCGCGCCTGTACGTCTCGGGCAATATGCTGGGTCCGACCGGCGGCCATAGCGACAAGCGCAACGGGCTCGACCCGGAACTCGATCATGCGCACTGGGACGAAGCCGTCATCGATGGCGCCGACGAGGCGGTCAAAGCCGTACGCCGCCTGCACCGCGAAGGCGCCGACCTGGTCAAGATCATGCCCAGCGGCGGCGTGCTGAGCATCAACGACGATCCGAAACGCACGACCATGACCGACGCCGAGGTGGGCGCCGTGGTGACCACCGCGCATGCGCTGGGCATGAAGGTGGCCGCGCATGCGCACGGCAAGGACGCCATCGAGCAGGCCAGCCGCCTGGGCGCCGATTCGGTCGAGCACGTGACCTTCGGCGAGGCCGACAGCTTCCAGCTCATGAAAAAGAACGGCACGTATTTCGTGCCCACGCTGCTGGTGGCCAACCGCGGTTTGAAGATCGCCCTCGAGCACCCCGAGCGGCTGCCGCCGTCGTCCGCCGCCAAGGCCAGGCTCGTGGCGCCCGGCACCATCAAGAACACGGGCGCGGCCTATCGCGCCGGCGTCAAGATGGCGTTCGGCACCGACCAGACGGGCGGCAACGGCGAGGAATTCGCGCTGCTGGTGCAGGCCGGCATCAAGCCGATCGATGCGATCCTGATGGCCACCCGCAATGCGGCCGACCTGATCGGCGCATCGCAGGACATCGGCAGCATCGCGCCGGGCCGCTATGCCGACCTGATCGCCGTGCGCGACGATCCGCTGACCAATATCCGCACGCTGGAAAACGTGGCGTTCGTCATGCAGGGCGGAAAAATCATCAAGCCGCTGGCCGATTAAAAGCCTGTGCATGATCTAAAATATTGCAACACTACACAGATTACGGACGCATTCATGACCACCGAACACGATTGCCTGGCGCTGGACGCCGCCGATCCCCTGGCCGCGCAGCGCGCCCAGTTTGCCTTGCCGGACGGCGTGATTTACCTCGACGGCAACTCGCTGGGCGCGCGCCCGACAGTGTCGCTGCAACGGGCCCAGCAGCTGATTGCCGACGAGTGGGGCGATGGCCTGATCCGCAGCTGGAACACGGCCGGCTGGTACGACCTGCCCACCCGCCTCGGCAACCTGCTGGCGCCGCTGGTGGGGGCCGGGCCGGACGAGGTCGTGGTTACCGATTCCACGTCCGTCAACCTGTTCAAGGCGCTGGCCGCCGCGCTCAAGATGCAGGCCCGGCACCCGGAAAGATCCGGCCGGCGCGTGATCATTACCGAACGCGACAACTTTCCCAGCGATATCTACATGGCCGAAGGCCTGCTGGGCTGGCTCGAACGCGGCTATGAATTGACGCTGCTCGACTCGTGGGCCGACCTGCCCGCCGCGCTGGCAGGCGACGCCGGCCAGCAGGTGGCCGTGGTGATGCTCACCCACGTCAACTACCGCACGGGCCGCATGTTCGACATGGCGGCCACCACCGCGCAGATCCACGCGGCCGGCGCGCTGGCGCTGTGGGACCTGGCCCATTCGGCCGGCGCCGTGGACGTGCAACTCAATGCCGCCAACGCCGACTTTGCCGTGGGCTGCACCTATAAATTCCTCAACGGCGGTCCCGGCGCGCCAGCCTTCATCTGGGTGCCCAAGCGCCACCAGGAACAGTTCGAACAGCCGCTCACGGGCTGGTGGACGCACCGCCAGCCGTTTGCCATGCAGCCGGCGTACGCGCCGGCCGGCGGCATCCGGCGCGCGCTGTGCGGCACCCAGCCGGTGACGTCGCTGGCGCTGGTGGAATGCGGGCTCGACATTTTCCACCAGGTGTCGATGGCTGCCCTGCGCGACAAATCGCTGGCGCTGTCGGACCTGTTCATCGCGCTGCTGGAACAGCATTGCAGCGCGCATCCGCTGGCGGTGATCACGCCCCGTGCCCATGCCGAGCGCGGCAGCCAAGTCAGCGTGACCCATCCGCACGGCTACGCGGTGATGCAGGCGCTGATCGCGCGCGGCGTGATCGGCGACTACCGCGAACCGCAGGTGATGCGCTTCGGCTTTACGCCGCTGTACACCGGTTACCGGGACGTGTGGAACGCGGTGATGGTGCTCAAGGATATCCTCGACCGTGCCGATTACCAGGTCGACGCCAAGCGCGATGCGGTCACCTGATTCCCACCATACGAAAGAAAGCCCATCATGAAATGTCCGGTATCGCACGGCGCCGCTGTTCCCGCCCCGGCCCAGACCCCGGCCGGCACCCAGGCCGACACCCAGGCAGCGGGTTACCACGGCGCCCGGCTCGACTTTTCCAACGACATGAGCTACGGCGACTACCTGTCGCTCGACACCATCCTGTCCGCCCAGCATCCGCTGTCGCCCGAGCATAACGAGCTGCTGTTCATCATCCAGCACCAGACCAGCGAGCTGTGGATGAAGCTGATGCTGCACGAGCTGCATGGCGCGCGCGACAACATCGCCAGCGGGCAATTGCCGGCTGCGATGAAAATGCTGGCCCGCGTGGCGGCCATCATGAACCAGCTGGTGCACGCGTGGGACGTGCTGGCCACCATGACGCCACCCGAATACACGGCAATCCGCCCGTACCTGGGCGCCTCCTCGGGCTTCCAGTCGCACCAGTACCGCGAAATCGAGTTCATGCTCGGGAACAAGAACGGCACCCACCTGCAGGTGCACCAGCACCAGCCGGCAGCGCATGCGGTGCTCAAGCGGGCACTGGAGGCGCCATCGATCTACGACCAGGCCATCATGGTGATGGCGCGCAGCGGCCTGCCCGTGGACCAGGGCCGCCTGGACGGTCCGTGGGACCGGCCGGTGCAGTCGAACGATTCGGTCAAGGCCGCCTGGACCACCGTGTACCGGAACACGGGCGCATACTGGCCGCTGTACGAGCTGGCCGAAAAGCTGGTGGACCTGGAAACCGCGTTTCGCCTGTGGCGCTTCCGCCACGTGACCACGGTGCAGCGCGTGATTGGCTTCAAGACCGGCACCGGCGGCACGGACGGCGTCAATTACTTGCGCAAGATGCTGGACGTGGTGCTGTTCCCGGAACTGTTCGAGTTGCGCACCGAGCTGTGACAGTCCTCGGCCGGCTCCCCGTGCCGGGGCCGGTCGTCATCCTGCAGCACCCGCAACCCCGGCCCGACCAGGTCGTCGAACTGGCCATCGTCGGACGCGCGAAAAAATATCCACAGCGCGATAAACACCAGCAGCACGCTCAGCGGTATCAACAGCAGCAAGGCTTCCATCAGTGTTCCTGGTGTTTTCTTGACGGCTGGCGCAGCCGCAACGCATTGGCCACCACCACCGCCGAACTGGCCGCCATGCCCACGCCCGACAGCCACGGATTGAGCAGGCCCAGCGCCGCCGCCGGGATCGCGGTCACGTTGTACAGGCTGGCCCAGGCCAGGTTCTGGCGGATCACGCGCATGGTGCGCGCGGCCACGTGCGCGCTGTCGGCCACGGCGCCCAGGCGCCCGCCCAGCAGCACCGCATCCGCATGGGCTTGCGCCAGGGCCGCGCCTTCGCCCATGGCAAACGAGACGTCGGCCGCGCTCAGCACGGCAGCGTCGTTGATGCCGTCGCCCACCATGGCCACCACCGCGCCCTTCATCTGCAGCTGCTTGACGAACGCCAGCTTTTCCTCGGGCAGGTAGCCGCCCACGGTGGTGCGGATGCCCAGCTGGTCGCCCACGCGGCGCGCCAGCACGTCGTGGTCGCCGCTGAGCAGCACCACCATCTTGCCCGCCTTATGGAAATAATCCACGGTGGCTTGCGCGTCGGGCCGCAGGCCGTCGTGCAGTTGCAAGCATGCGAGCCAGCTGCCTGCGGCGCCCAGGTACACGGGCGTGGCGCCGGGCGCGATGTCGAGCGCCAGCACGTGTGCCGGCATGGCGCCGGCAATGTCGGCGATGAAGGCGGCATTGCCCAGCCGGTAGCGGCGATTGTGCAGCACCGCCTCGATGCCCCGGCCCGCCGCCTCGGTCACCACATCGGCGTGCCAGTCCGCGCGCCGTCCGCCGCCTGCCGCGTGGGCGGCCGCCACGATGGCGCGCGCCAGCGGATGGGCGCTGCCCGCGTCCAGGGCGCCGGCCACCTGCAGGCAGAAGTCGGCGCGCATCGCGCCCAGCGGCACGGTGGCCTGCAACACGGGACGGCCATAGGTGAGGGTGCCGGTCTTGTCGAACACCACGTGGGTGGCGCGGTGCAGCGTTTCCAGCGTTTGCGCGCCCGTTACCAGCACGCCCTGGCGCAGCAGGCGGTCGGTGGCGGCGGCCAGCGCGGTGGGCGTGGCCAGTGACAGCGCGCACGGGCACGACACCACCAGCACGGCAATGGCAATCGGCCAGGCGCGCGCCAGGTCGCCGTCGTGCCAGGCCCAGAAGGCCAGCGTGCACAGCGCCAGCAACAGCAGTCCCGCCACGAACCAGGCCGCCACGCGGTCGGCCCACAGGGCGAGGCGCGGCTTGTCGCGCCCGGCACGGTCGATCAGCTTGACCAGGTTGGACAGGGTGCTGTCCTGGGCGCGGCGTATCACGCGCGCCAGCACCACGCCGCCGGCGTTGAGGGCGCCGCCCGGCAGCAGGTCGCCCAGGCCCCTGGACACGGGCGCGCTCTCGCCGCTCAGCAGCGACAGGTCGAGCGCCGTGTTGCCGTAGATGACCTCGCAATCGGCCGCCACCGCCTCGCCCGGCTTGATCATGATGACGTTGCCGGGCGCCAGCGCAGCGGCGTGCACCAGCGTGGCGTCGCGGTGGTCGGGATACCCGGCCAGCAGCGTGGCCGACGCCGGCAAGGC
>JBEVMD010000147.1:0-10816 GCA_040508835.1 Duganella sp.
ACCGGGCTGTGCGGCTCGGTGCGGCGGAAGAACTGGGCCACGGCGCGCAGCTGGGCCAGCGCCTGGGCGCGGGTCTGGATGGCGCCCGGCGGCCCGGACGGCTGCGATGCGGCAGGCGCGTGCTGTTGCGTGACATCGTGCGTGCTGCCGGCCGGCTGGGCGTCGTCGTGATCGTCGTACGCGGCGCTGCTGGCTGCCGGCGCGGCCACGCTGGCGGCCACTGCCGGCAGCATCCGTTGCAGGGCCTGCACCGCGTCGCGCGCGGCCGAGAAGCCGGGGCTGTCCGCGCCGAGCCGTTCGTCCGCCACGTCTTCCAGTTCGCGCAGCGCTGCCAGGCAATCGTCGGCATCGGCCACCATGGCCGCATTGAATTGCGGCGAGTTGTTGCGGCGCGCCGCTTCCATGTCGGCCAGGCGGGTGCCGGTGGGATCGGCCACGCCGCCCTGGCCGGTGGCCTGCTTGCGCGCCGACTCGAAGTCGATGGCCGAATAGGCGCTGCCGCGGCCTTCGGTGAGGGGGATGTCGCGCAGCAGCGACGGCATGCGCGCCAGGATCCAGCTCAGATTGCCGATTCGCTGGTCGTGGTCGTCGCCGTCCGATTCCGGGTACAGGCCCTGGTCCCAGTATTCGCGGCACAGGCCGGCAAGCACGCGCAAGCCCTGTCCCAGGCCGCGCAGGCCGGACGTCTTGGCGCCCGCTTCGGTCAGCCAGACGGCCAGGCGCAAGTCCTTGCTTTTTTCCTGGAGCAGCGCGGCGCAGCGGCGCACCACGAAGTCCCAGTCGGCTTCCTTGAGTTCGGTAACCCATTCGCCCTGGTCGAGCGTGGGATCGTCGAAGCGGCGCGCCTGGGCGATGGCGTCGAGCTCGGGCGAGAACGACAGGTCCTCGCCGCTCGGGGCGGCAGGGCTGATGGGGCTGAGCAATTGTTCTGCTGAAAACATGCGGTGACCTTGGTAGTGAATGGGGAGCGTCGCTCGATGCGTGTTTATTGGGCGATGCGGAACTCGATGCGGCGGTTGCGCGCGCGGCCATCGGGGTTGTCGTTGCTGGCAATCGGCCGGTCCGAACCCTGGCCCGACGCGGTCAGCATGTCCGGGTCGATGCCCTTGCCCTGCAAGTAAGTCTTGACCGCTTCGGCGCGTGCCTGGCTCAGGTTCTGGTTGCTGGTTTTCAGGCCCTGGTTGTCGGTGTGGCCGATGATTTCCACCTTGCGGCCCTGCAGCTTGCGCATGGCGGCCGCCATCTGGTCGAGGATGGACCGGCCCGATGGCGTCAGGTTGGCCTGGCCGATCTCGAACTCGATGATGCGGTTGGCCAGTGTGCTGTCGAGAATCGACTGTTCGGCGGCCGACACGCGCAGGCCGTTGTTGATCACGTACGTCGGGTTCAGGCTGGTAGCCATGTCGCTGGCGATCTTTTGCCGTTGCGCTTCGTTGCTGACCTCGCCGCGCACGCTGATGGTGCTGCCGTCGATTTTTAATTGGCCGCGGCTGATCTGCTTGAGATCGGCCGTGATCAGTTTTTGCACATAGTTGTTCCAGTTGGCCGGCTGGGCCACCTGGCCCACGGCGATCTGGTCGACCACCTTGTCGGCGCCGTACACCTCGCGCAGGCGCGCCAGCACGCCGGCCTTGGTGGTTTCGTCGGGCACGGTGCCGCTGGCCAGGACCTGGCCCGGCTGGGGCGTGGCGGCGGCGGGAGCGGCCACGGGCGCTGCTGCCATGGCAACGATGGCAGCGCTGGCAGCGCCGGTCGCCAGGGTAAATAAGAAAGCTGTCCGGATAAAACGCATGATCAGGTTCCGATGAAGGCTGCGCGCACGGAGTCGCACGCCGATTTGAGTGAAAGAGTGGCCTGGGCCAGGTAAGTCGAGACTTTCTTGATGCCGTAGTCGCTGTCCACCTGCTCCTCGACCCAGTCCAGTTCCTCGAAGCCGATGTGGCGTTCGCGGCCGGCCTGGGCGTCGTACACGGCGTGCAAGGTCATGGCCGAAGCGCCGCTAAAGCCCAGCACCATCACCGGCTTGTCGTCGATGCGGGTACTGAACAGCGACAGTTCGAAGTCGGCGCGCAGCAGGAATGGCGTAATCAGGTGCATCCAGAACGCGGCCACCATGTTGCGGTACATGGGGTCGTGCGGCAGCGGCAGCACCAGGCTTTTTTCCAGCCGGCTGGAACTGCTGGCCATTACCGGCTGCAGCAGCAGGCCCAGGGCCAGCAGTACCTGGCGCACCGAGCCGTGAAAACCGGACTGCGCCAGCATCGCTTCCAGCGCGCCCACCGTCTGCAGGTCGAGGAAGTCGGCAAAGGCGGCGTCGTAAGCGGCGCTACGCAAGTCGAGGTCGATGGTGGTGGCGGCCGCGGCCTGCAGCACGCCCGCCGGCTCCGGCGCGGCCAGCACGTCCGCGCTCAGGGATTCCAGCCGGTTCCACAGGCGCGACAGCACCAGCGGGCTGTTTGGCACGAACAGGGCCGGATCGTCCACGTCGATGGTGCTCATCATGAGGAACGGGAAACGGCGTTTCGACTGGTCGCTGCTGGCCACGATGTGGCCGGCAATGGCGCGCGAGCGCCGCGGGCCGATAAAGGCGAAGTGCAGCGGCGCCACCTCGTCGTACATCAGCTTCCAGCGGGCGTCCGCGCTCAGCAGGTCCATGGCGTTGGCCAGCCAGGCGTCGAGCATGTTGATCAGGGCCGGATTGTCGCTGGCCTTGACGAAGTCGCCCCGGGTGGGAATCTTGCCGAAGTAACCGACGGCAACCGGCGTGGCACGGCTCATGGCTGGCTCCTCGGCGCGGGGGCGGTCGCAGCGGGCGCCGGTGCTGCCGGGGCTGGCGTAGCAGGCGCTGCCGGTGCAGCGGCAGGCGCAGCGGCAGCCGTGGCAGCGACGGGCACGGGCGCCGGCGCGGTAATCGTCTCAGGCAGGCGCATGCGGCGGAAACCGGTGGCCGCGCCCGGTGGCGGCGCGACCGGGGCCGGCGCCTGGGTGGTGGCCACGATGCGCAGGTTGGCGCGCACGACCACGCCGCTGTTTTCCCAGCTCAGCTCGAAGACGCCGCCGTCCTTGCGCTGGCGGCGCGACGCGTCGACCATTTTCTTCAGGCCGAAGTGGCCCGGCTCGTTGAGCAGTGACACGGTGCGGCCTTCCGGCGTAATGGCCGTGATGCGCGAACCGGGCGCGCCCTGGGGATTCGGCCACACCATGTGCACCCACGGTTGCGGCTGGCCGCGCCAGCGCAGCGCCTGGCCATCGATCTCGATGGTGAACTCGGTAGCGCCGGTGGCGCCCAGCGCCTGCACGTCGAAGCGCGTTTGCGCTTCGCCCGCGCTGGCCTGGGCAGCCACGCCGCCGGCCGACAGCGGCGCCACCCAGCCGGGGAAGCTGGTGACCACGCCGGGGGCGAGGTTGATGCCCATGTTGGCCCAGGTCTTGGCGCTGAGCGTGTCGCCGCGGCGCACGACCAGCGGGCCGATGGTGGTGTTGAAGAACTTGGCGACGGCGCCTTCCGGACCGAACACCTGGCCGATTTCGGCGTCCGTGGCTTCCACCCGCGACTCGGGCGCGAACGGATACTTGATCGCCAGGTTGCGGTTGAACGGTTCGAGCACCTGCGCGGTCCAGACCTTGTTGATCTCGGTTTCGGTCGGGCGCACGATCACGGCAAAGGTTTGCATCAGCGGACGCACCAGCAGCGGCCGGATGGCCTGCTTCTGCTGATCGGTCATGCCGACCAGCATCTGCTCGTCGACATATTTCAGTGCCTCGGCCAGTTCGGACCCGCTGCCGTCCAGCGTCTGCTGCATGAACTGCTTGGCGCCGGGGCCGGTATCGCCCTGGTTCTTGATCTGGTTGAAGCGCGCGCGCAGTTTCGACAGGGTGTCCATGTAGCCGCCCATCAGCGTTGCGCCCTTGTCCTTGCTGACGACCAGGCGCGCGACGCCGGAGAACTCGCGTCCCACCGGCCCCATCGGAATGGCGGCCGCGTTGCTGCTGCTGTTCAGATTGATGTCGATGCCGGCCGGTTTCTGGCGCAGGATGGTTTGCTTGAACCAGCCGACGAAGCCGCGCTGGGCGCGCTGCAGGCCGGCGTCGATCAGCGACGGGTTGTCCCACGAGGTTTCCTCGTACACGGTCTTGATCAGCTTATCGATGGGCGACGATTGCGGGTCGCCCAGGCGGTTCATGGCGGCGGCCGCCTGTTCGAAGCCGGCCAGGTCGCGAATGCTCACGCCCTGGATGAACTTTTGCCATTCCTTGGCGTATTCGTTCTTGTACAGTTCCAGCAGCGCTTTCTGGATCTGTTCCGGGCTGCCTTCGAGCGTGAGGTCGTCCTTGGCGGCCGTTTTCAGTACCCAGTCCGTGCTTTGCAGTTCGCGGTTGGCAGCGTCGCGGAAGGCGCCCTGGATGAATTTATCCCACGCGTCGCGGGTAAAGGTGCCGGGAATGGCGTAGCTGCCCACGACCAGTTCCTTGTCCTGGTCGCCCACGATGCGGGCTACCGTCATGGACGGGAAACGGGTCGCGGCGCGGGCCTTGACGTCGGCATACACGCGGTCGCGCGCCGGCATGCCGCGCACCACGCGGCGCAGGTTGTCGCGGGTCTGGTCGACCAGGGCCAGCTTGGCTTCGATCTGCGGCCACGACGGATCGTTCAACTGGCTCAGGTAGAACGAGATCATGCGTTCGGCGCTGCGGATCATCTGCTCGCGCGGCATGGTGCCGCGATTGCTGTCGAGCCATACGCGCCAGAAGCGGGTCAGCTGGTCGTTCAGGTGACTCGCTTCCGCGCGCGATTTATCGCTCAGCATCAGGTACGTCTTGAGCGCGTTGTAGGCATCCTCGACGTTGGTCGGGCTGGCGTCCTTGAACTGCAGCGCGCCAAAGTTGACGGCAGCGGCCGGCGACAGCGGGGCGCCGGTGGCCGTGACGGGCAGCGCGGCCGGCGTCGCGCCGGGGTTGGCGGGAACGGCTTGCGGCGTCACGGCTGCTGCCACGGTGCCTGCGGCAGCAGCGTCGACCGGGGCGGTTGCGACCGGATTGAGCGCGCCCGATTGCGGCGGACGCGACAACGGCTGCAGCTGGTCGGCGCCGCTGTTGACTTCACCGAGGAACGCTTCGATCGACTGGCCCACGGGTTTCAACATGACCTCCTTGAGGCCCGAGAAATATTCTTCCCGCAGCTTGCGTTCCAGCAGATCGCCCTGGTACAGGCCCAGGCCCAATGCCAGCGGGCGGTCGGTGCGGTAGTTTTCCAGCTGCTCGATGCGGTCCTGCAGGATTTCCAGCGCTTCGAAGCGCGAAGCCAGATCCAGGCGCTTGTCCTGGACCTTGACGGCCTGCGCCAGGTCCGCTTCCACATTGGCCACCAGCTGGCGGTTGGCCATGTACGACCAGCTCCAGCCGCCCAGCGCCAGGCCCGCCAGCGCCATGGCGGCAAAGAAGGCGATGTAGCGCATGCGCATCTTGGCCGGGCTGGCGTATTGCGCCACCAGGTCCTTGTCGGCAAAGATCACGGTGCGGAACAGGTTGAGCAGGAAGTAGCCGTGCTGGTCGTGCACTTCCGACTGCGCGGTGGGCGCCATCTGCAAATCGAAGCGGTGCGCCACGCGTTCGGACGAGGCCGATACCGATTCGCCTTCCTGCAGCGCGCTGGTGAAGTAAAAGCCGCGGAACACGGGCTTGAACTGGAATGGGTTTTCTTCGAACAGGGTAGCGATGAAGGTGCGCAGCGGGCCCTTGATGGAGCTGAACTCGAGCGGGAACGTGAACACGCCAGGCGCCATGCGCTCGCGCGACTGCAGCGCCATATTGGCCAGGCTCATTTCCTTGAGGCCGTCGTACAGCTCGTCGAAGCGCTGGTCGAACTGCGTCAGCACGTCCTGCTTGGTGCTGCTCTGGCTGTAGGGCAGGGTGGCGCCCCACACGCGGTCGCGCTCGTTGCGCTCGGCGTCCTGGAAGAACTCGTTAAAACCGGTGATCAGGTCGGCCTTGGTGAAGACCACGTACACGGGCGCGTGGACTTCCAGCTTTTCGGTCAGCTCCTGCACGCGCTGGCGCAGGTTCTTGGCCAGGTTGATGGCAAACTCGGGGCGGCTGCCCGTGAGTTCCGCCACGCTGACGGCAATCACGATGCCGTTGATCGGCGCGCGCTTGCGGTATTTTTTCAGCAGGCCCAGGAAGCCCAGCCACTCGCCGCGGTCTTCCTCGTTGACGGAATAGCGGCCGGCCGTATCGAGCAGGATGCCGTCGGTGGTGAAGAACCAGTCGCAATTACGGGTGCCGCCCACGCCTTGCACGATCTTGCTGTCGGCGAAGGGGAATTGCAGGCCGGAGCTGGCGATGGCCGTGCTCTTGCCGGCCGCCGGATTGCCGATCACCATGTACCACGGCAGCTCGTACAGGGCGGCATCGCCCGAGAGCTGGCCCAGCTTGGAGGTCTTGATGGTGCCGATGGCTTCGAGCATGCGGTCGCGCAGGGCGGCGTTTTCCTCGCGCTGGACGGCGCTGGCCTTCGACAGATCGACCTGCTGTTCCAGCATGCCGCCAAACGCCGCGCCCGAGCGCTGGCGCCGGTAGCGCTTGAATAACTGCACGGCGCAATACAGCAGCACGGCGGCCAGCAGCACGGCCAGCGCCCATTGATAGGAAACCTCGAAAACAGTCGCGGCGATCAGCAGCGCGGCAGCCAGGGCCGCAAAGCCAATCACTGCCAGGCTGAAGCGAGCGGTAAGAAATTGCCAGAATCGTTGCATCATAAGGTGGCGTACATGGGTTGAGTGAAAGGGGGCGAACAGGAATCAAACCGGGGCGGTCAACAGCACCGCACCCCGGTGGAAAGGATCGAGATTGGTCACGCACAGCGCCGGTCCCGCGCCGGCTTCCACCTGCTGCGCAGCCAGCACCAGCGCCGCCACGGTGGACACCACGCCGGCGTCGCCGCAGGCGGCCGTCACGTTCAGCACCTGGCTGCCGGGATCGAGCTCGGGCAGCAACGCCGAGGCCATGCCCATCACCTCGGTCATGCTGGCGGCGCGCTGATCGCTGTCGGACGTGAGCACGCTCACGGCGGCGGGAGCGACGCCGGCGGCGGCCAGCGCCTGGCTGGCCATTTCCGCCAGCAGGTGGACGTCCGCGCGCGGGTGGGTGTCGAAAGCGTTGGCGCGCAGCGCGTTGCTGGCCGGGTGCAGCAGGGGGGCGTCCTCGCGGTCGAACAGTGCTGCTTGCGCCTGGTCGGCCAGCAGCAGGCCGGCGGCGCCTTCGCCGGGAATGCGGCCGTTCGGGTGCGCGCTGTCGAGCAGGATGAAGCGGTCGGCCCAGGCCTGCACGCTGTCCTGGCCGATGCGCGAGTGGCATGCCACCAGCAGGCACAGCAGCGGCTGTTCCGCAGTGCCGGCCTGGCGCGCCAGTTGCCCGATCAGCGGCAGCGGATGCTGGCCGGTACCGGCCAGCGTGGGCGCCAGCGCGGGGGCGATGCGGGCGTCGGGCCAGCCGGTGCGCACGACCAGCTGGCGCAGCCAGTCGTGGGCTGCCTGGCGTACCGGAGCATCCCATTCCGGTGGCAGCAGCGCCACCACGTGCAGCATCGGCAACGGCGGCAGCGGCTTGCCGGCGGCGGCAGCGTCCAGATACGGCGGCAGCGCCGGATGTGCGGCCAGCTCCAGGGCCAGCCTGGCGGCGATCTCGCTGCCGAGCGCGATGGCGCGCCACTGCTCGTCGATCCAGCTGGCGTAGGGGTGGTGGCGCGCCAGCCAGTCCGTCATGTCTTCTTCCTGCGTGGCGCTGTCGACGTCGGCGATGCGGCCGGTCAGGACCGGGTAGCCGTCGTCGTTCAGCAGCTCGGGATCGAGCTCCAGCGACGTGCGGCGGGCCAGGATGGCGTCGGCCAGCTGCACGGCCGTGTCGCCGTGCGGCAAGCGCAACGCGGCAGCGATCACCGTCAATGGCGGCGGTGCAGCAGGGCCGGGGGCCGGGGACGCGGCGGGGGCTGCATCGGCGCTGGCGGCGGTGGCGCCCACCACGGCGGCGGCCATCAGCTTGCGCCCGGTCCACACGGCCAGCCAGACCAGCAGCAACAGCATCAGCGGCAGCAGCAGCAGGTAGATGAGGAGGTCGTCCGCGCCCGGCATGCGGTGCGTGTCGCGCCAATACCACACGGCGCCCAGCCAGCAGGCCGCAAATGCCGTGGCGACGATCAGGGTGCGGGTCAACCAGGGACGCATGGCCGGCTCCGTATGACGCGTTTGCTTGCTAAAAAATCGTTCATGGTTCAGATCTGGTCGATGGTCGCTTGCTGGCTGGCGATCAGCGTGGCGCCGCAGCTGACCTTGTCGCCATGGCGCGCCACCGGCTGGCCGTCGACGATCATGGTCGCGTCGCCGCTGACGATCACGCAGTTGACATGGCCGGGCCGTGGGCAGCTGACGCGGTCGCCCACCCGTGCAACCGCAATGCCGCCGCTCTCGCTCACCGGCGAGGCGCTGAGCACCGCGCCGCCATGCGACGTCTTGTCGCCCAATCGTATCAATGCGCCTGCCATGGCCGTCTCCTTATGCTTTGGGTTTCATCACGCCGGGCACGCGCAACTCGGTGTGCCCGAAATCCATCATTTTCCAGCGGCCGCCCCAGGTCAGGCCCACGGACTCGGCCACTTCGCCGTACAACTGGTAGCCACGCATGGCCCACGGATCCTTTTCCGAGATCACCAGCTTGCCGTCGCGCAGGAAGGCGCAGTCGGCCGCCAGGCCGTACTGGTGCCAGCTCTGGAACGCGGCGGCATTGGTGACATTGGTACCCATGCCGGCCAGCAGGTTCTGGCGCTCGGGGCTGCGATAGCCTTCCAGGATCGCCATGTCGTAGCCGTGCTGCTCTTTCATGATCTTGAACACCGTCAGCAAGCGCTGCGTGTAATCCGGCTGCAGCAGGTCCCAGTTGCGGCTGGCCGACACCAGCATCGGCCGTTCACGCTCGATGGCAGCGGTGGCAAACGTGGCCGGCGGCAGCGCCACCGGCGGCACCAGTTGCTCGCCTTGCAGCAGTTCCGCCACCTGGGTATTCATTTCGCGGGTGGAGACATCGAAGCCGCCCAGCATGTTTTTGCCGCCGACAAAAAACGCCAGCAGCGGCGGCACGCCGATCAACGCCGCGCCCGCCAGAAACAGGACGTAGTGCCGGCGCACGAATCGGCCCAGGTCGCCCGGCGACGCAGCGGTCGCCGCATGGGCCACCGGCGCACCGGTGGCGTGCAGCGCCGGAGCGGCTGCTGCCGTGGTGCGGCGCGCCAGGCCGGCGCCATAGCGGCGCAATGCCGCCTCCACGCGCGCAGCGCGATGCAGCACGAAGCCGCGCCCGGCCGGAAAGAACACCATCCAGCTGATCAGGCATGCCAACAGAAAATAGAGCACCACTGCCAGTAGCAACACGAAAACCTCGACCCTTGACCGTTAGTCCGGCGCCCTGTGGGCGTCCATTTTGACAACATTATGCATTGTCAGATTAATTATTGCTTGAGAGTATATCTTACTAGTCTGATAATGAGGGTTACATTGCAATTCAATTGTGCGCGGTGTGTGCGGTTGATCGCGGCGCGCGCGGTTGATATATCTCGTCAACGATGCGTCGCGTTTTGGTCGAATAGCGTAAAGTATTGCAAAAACTACTAGGAGTTCGAATTTTGCAACATAAAGACGACAGTGGCAGGTCCTCGAGGCCAAGTCTGTTGACGCCCGCGCAGCAGGCTGAAGCCGATCGCAACCGAATCCTGTCCCAGCTCGAGGCAGGCAAGGTGGGCAAATCCGGCAAGCCGGCCGTGCGTCGCGCGCGGTCGCGCCGCGCCATGATCGCAGCCGGCGTGGCAGGGCTGGCGCTCGCGGCCGGCATCGGCTGGATGGTGCAGGGCCGCGATGCGGACCGCCAGCTGGCAGCCGTCGCAGCAGCCGGCAAGGATGATGTTGCGCGCGCCGACAACGATCACATGGCGCCGGCGGCTGCAACAGCGTCGGGTGCCGACGGTGCGTCCGGCCCGGTGGGCGGCGCTGCGCCCGCCGATGTTCCGCCGCCAGCCGCCGTGATCCAGGAAGATCGGGTTGCGCAGGCGCAGGATAAAGAGCAAAGCCTGAGCGACATGCTCGATGAGGGTGGTACGCCCATCAAGGCCGACCACGCCGCTTTGGCCAAGACGCTGGAAGCGACGCCAGCGGCCGCCAAATCCGCGCCCCGCGCCCACCAGAAAGTCGTTGCAAAAGAAAAGGCCAAGCCCAAGTCCACCAACGTCGCCAAGGCTGAGACCGACGCCGAGACCACGCCTGAGCAGGAAAATGACATTGCCCTGCTATCGGCGCTGATCACCCACGCGCAGGCCGAAGAGCGTGCCGCAGCCCATAAAAAGCCGCGCGTTCCACTCAAGGAGCAGCTGGCGCAATGTAAAAAACTGGCCCCGGCCAAGGCCGCGCAGTGCCACGCACGCGTGTGCGACGGCCGCAGCAAAACCGGCGAATGCAAGGTGCGCGGATGAGCGTCGCCATCGTTCAACAGGTCCTGGAGGCGTTGGGCGGGTTTGCCAGCGTCACCCGGCTCTACGAATTGAAGCTCGATGGCGCCGAGTCGCCATTGATGGTGGAAGCGTTTGCTGCCGACGAATCGCTGCAAGCGATCGGCGCCCGCGACGTGATCGCACTGTCCACCGACGCCCACATCGACCTGGCGTCGCTGCTGGGCAAGCCCGCCGCGCTGGAAGCGAGCCTGGCCGACGGCACCCGCACCAGCTTCAGTGGTTTCATTAACCAGGCCGCCATGCTGGGCAGCTTCGGCGGCCTGGCGC